>NZ_JBHTLQ010000018.1:0-79395 GCF_042679085.1 Phenylobacterium conjunctum
CCGCCGCCGCCCCCGCCGCCTCCGCCGCCGCCTCCCCCGCCGCCTCCGCCGGCGTATGAGGCCAAGCAATTCATCGTCTACTTCCCGTTCGATCAGTACGTCCTGACGCCGGAAGCCCAGACGGTGATCTCGGAAGCCGCGAACTACGCCAACGCCGGCCACGCGACCCGCGTGATCGTCGTCGGTCACACCGACACCTCGGGCTCGCCGGCGTACAACGTCCGCCTGTCGGAACGTCGTGCAAAGGCCGTGGCTGACGCCCTGGTCGGCCAAGGCGTCGGCGCCGGTGCGCTGCAAGTGGACTGGAAGGGTGAGACCCAACTCGCCGTTCCGACCCCGGACGGCACCAAGGAGCCTCTGAACCGCCGCTCGACGATCGACATCAACTTCTAAGTCGATCTCAGGCGTTCAGTCTGAATAGCGAGGGCCCGGTGGAAACACCGGGCCCTTTGCTTTTGGCCGCCGTCACCACCACCAAAACCACTGTCATCCCCCGGATCGCCCTGCGGGCGACCGGAGGTTGACGAGTGTGATGAATGTCAGATCGGCAGCGATGTGGAGGACTTCACCTCCTCCAGCACCGCATAGGTACGGGTCTCGCGGACGCCGGGGATGCGCACCAGAACCTCCTCCAGGAACTTGCGGTATTCCACCAGGTCAGCGACGCGGGCCTTGATCAGGTAGTCGAAGCCGCCGGCCACCATGTGGCACTCCAGCACGTCCGGGGCCTTGCGGGCCGCGGCGGCGAAGCTCTCGAACACGTCCGGCGTCGTGCGGTCCAGGACGACCTCGACGAAGATCAGCACGTCGCGGCCGACCTTGGTCGGGTCGAGGATCGCCGAGAAGCCGGTGATGTAGCCCTCCTCGCGCAACCGCCGCACCCGGTCCGAACAGGCCGAGGCCGACAGGTTGCACTTCTGGGCCAGGTCGGCGTTGCTGATCCGGCCGTCCGCCTGCAGGGCGCGCAGCAGCCGGCGGTCGGTATCGTCCAGCCGAAGGTTCTTTGACAAATCGCGCCTCTCACCGTGAAAGCGCCGACGATGCGGCCAGAGTTCCGTACGACATTCGCCTGATTTGGCAATATCCCGGCAGAATGTTCAGCCAGACCCTGCTCGACGCCCTGACCGCCCTCGACGCTGAGAAGTTCGTCGACGAGCGCGCCGCCGCCACCACCCTGCTGGCCGCCCGGCCCCTGTCCCCCGACGAGCGCGAGGAGGTCCGGCAGGAGGCCGAGACCCTGGTGCGGCTGGCCCGCCGTGGCGCCCGCCGCCAGGGCGTGGTCGAGAGCTTCCTGCAGGAGTTCTCCCTGTCGACCCGCGAGGGCCTGGCCCTGATGTGCCTGGCCGAGGCCCTGCTGCGCACCCCCGACGAAGAGACCCGCGACCGGCTGATCGCCGAGAAGATCGCCTCGGCCGACTGGTCGAGCCACATGGGCCGCTCAGACAGCCTGCTGGTCAACGCCTCGACCTGGAGCCTGATGCTCACCGGCAAGCTCATCGACCCGGACGAGCAGGTCCGCAACGACCTGCCAGGCTTCATCCGCCGGCTGGCCGGGCGCCTCGGCGAGCCGGTGATCCGCCAGGCGGTGGCCCAGGCGGTGAAGATCATGGGCGAGCAGTTCGTCCTGGGGCGGACCATTGAGCTGGCCATCAAGCGCGCCGCCGCCGACGGCCAGGTCTGTTCCTTCGACATGCTGGGCGAGGGCGCCCGCACCGCCGCCGACGCCGACCGCTATGAAGCCTCCTACGCCCAGGCCCTGCGGGCGGTCGGGGCCCACGCCACCGGCAAGGGGCCGGAGGCCGGCCACGGCGTCTCGGTGAAGCTGTCGGCCCTGTGCCCGCGCTATGAGGCGCGCCAGGAGGACAAGGTCTGGGCCGATCTCTATCCGCGGATCCTGCGCCTGGCGGTGATTGCCGCCGAGGCCAACATCAACCTGACCCTGGACGCCGAAGAGGCCGACCGCCTGGCCCTGTCCCTGAAGCTGCTGGACCGGCTGGCTCGCGCGCCGGAGCTGGGCGCCTGGCGGGGGCTGGGCCTTGCCGTCCAGGCCTACCAGAAGCGCAGTCCGTCCACGATCGCCACGGTGGCCGAGATCGCCCGGTCCTCCGGCCGCCGGCTGATGGTGCGGCTGGTCAAGGGCGCCTATTGGGACTCCGAGATCAAGCGCGCCCAGGTGGGCGGCCTGCCCGGCTATCCGGTCTACACCACCAAGGCGGCGACGGATGTCTCCTACCTGGCCTGCGCCCGTGTGCTGCTGAGCGCCGCGCCGGCGCTCTATCCGCAGTTCGCCACCCACAACGCCCACACCCTGGCCGCCGTCCGGCTGATGGCCCGCCAGGCCGGGGTCGAGCCGGAGTACCAGCGCCTGCATGGCATGGGCGAGGCGCTCTATGCCGGCGCCGCCCAGCGTTATGGGGAGATGAAGCTCAGGGTCTACGCGCCCGTGGGTGGCCACGAGGACCTTTTGCCCTACCTGGTCCGCCGCCTGCTGGAGAACGGCGCCAACACCTCGTTCGTGCACGCCCTGCTGGATGAGAAGACCCCCGTCTCGGCGGTGGTGGTCGATCCCATCTCGACGGTGGAGGCGGCCGGCGGCGCGCCGCATCCGCGCATCCCGGCCCCGGTCGACCTGTATGGGACCGCGCGCAAGAACTCGGCGGGCATGGACCTGTCGGTGGCCGCGGACCGCGAGCGCCTGAGCCTGGCGGTCGCCGCCCTCGACGCCGGCGCCCTGACCGCGGGGACGATCATCGCCGGCGACGAGCTGGGCGAGGGGCCGGGGGAGGCCCGCACTTCGCCGGCCGACCGTGCGCGGAGCATCGGCACGGCCTGGTCCGCCCAGGCGCAGCATGTGGACACCGCCTTCGCCATCGCCCGCGCCGCCCAGCCGGCCTGGGACGCCCTGGGCGGCCACGGCCGGGCCCGGATTCTGCGGGCCATGGCCGACGAGCTGGAGGCGCACCGCGAGGTGCTGGTGGCCATGTGCGTGCGTGAGGCCGGCAAGACGTTTGCGGACGGCGTGGCCGAGGTGCGCGAGGCCGCCGACTTCTGCCGCTACTACGCCCACCTGGCGGAGCGCCAGTTCGGCGGACCGGAGACCCTCAAAGGCCCGGTGGGGGAGGTGAACCAGCTATCCCTGCATGGCCGGGGCGTGTTCGTCGCCATCAGCCCCTGGAACTTCCCGCTGGCCATCTTCACCGGCCAGATCGCCGCGGCCCTGGCCGCCGGCAACGCGGTGCTGGCCAAGCCGGCCGAACAGACCCCGCTGATCGCCGCCGCCGCCGTGCGCCTGTTCCAGAAGGCCGGCCTGCCGGTGGAGGTGCTGCACCTCCTGCCGGGCGAGGGCGCGACGGTGGGCGCCCAGCTGACCGCCCATCCGGCCTGCGCCGGCGTCGCCTTCACCGGCGGCACCGACACCGCGTGGGCCATCAACCGGACGCTCGCCGCGCGGCCCGGTCCGATCATTCCCTTCATCGCCGAGACTGGCGGCCTGAACGCCATGTTCGTGGACACCACGGCCCTGAAGGAACAGGTGATCGATGACGTCATGGCCTCAGCCTTCGGCTCGGCCGGCCAGCGCTGCTCGGCCCTGCGCATCCTGTTCGCGCCCAAAGATACGGCGGACGCCCTGATCGACGGGATCAAGGGGGCCATGGACGAACTGGTGCTGGGCGACCCGGCCGATCCGCGCACGGACATCGGCCCGGTGATCGACGAGGAGGCCCGCGCGGGCCTGGCCGCCCACCTGGAGCGCCTGCGCGCTGAGGCCAAGGTGCTGCATATTCTGGAGGCGCCCAAGGGCGGCAGCTTCTTCGCCCCCGCCCTGGCCGAGATTCCGTCGGCGGACTTCCTGCCGCGTGAGGTGTTCGGCCCCGTCCTGCACGTGGTCCGCTACGAGCCCGGCCGGCTGGCCCAGGCCGCCGCGCCCCTGGCCGCCCAGGGCTATGGCCTTACTCTCGGCGTCCACAGCCGCATCGAGGCTTTCGCCGAGGAGGTCCGCCAGGCGGTTCCGGCCGGCAACGCCTATGTGAACCGCTCGATGATCGGCGCTGTGGTGGGCGTCCAGCCGTTCGGCGGCGAGGGCCTGTCCGGCACCGGCCCCAAGGCGGGCGGCCCGCACGCCCTGCTGCGCTATGCGTTGGAGCGGGCGGTCAGCGTCAACATCGCCGCCCAAGGCGGCGATCCCGCGCTCCTGAACCTCTAGCGGCGCCCGCGCGTTCCGGCGGCTTGGCTGTCGGAGACGCGCGTGACCCAACAACAGATCCTGGCCTTCGCCCTGGTGGGCGCGACCATCGCCGCCTTCATCTGGGGACGGTTCCGCTATGACCTGATCGCGCTGATCGCCCTGCTCGCCGGGATCGTCATGGGCGTGGTGCCGGCCAAGGAGGCCTTCGCCGGCTTCTCCAACGACATCACGGTGATCATCGCGTCCGCCCTGGTGGTCAGCGCCGCCTTCGCCCGGTCCGGGGTGATCGAAGCGGCCCTGCGCCCCATCCTGCCCCGGCTGAAGACCGAGAGGAGCCAGGTCCCGGTGCTGACCGCAGCGGTGACCCTGCTGTCCATGGCGACCAAGAACGTCGGCGCCCTGGCCATCCTGATGCCCGTGGCCCTGCAGATCTCCCGGCGCACCGGCTCGTCGCCCTCGCGCCTGTTGATGCCCATGTCCTTCGGCGCCCTGCTGGGCGGTCTCGTCACCCTGGTCGGGACCTCGCCCAACATCATCGTCTCCCAGGTGCGCGAGGAGATCCTGGGCAAGCCGTTCGGCATGTACGACTACGCCCCCGTGGGCCTGGTGCTGGCCGGACTAGGCATCGTGTTCCTGAGCCTGGCCTATCGGATCCTGTCGCCCAACCGCCAGCCGCAGGTGAACATCGAGGCCGCCCTGGCCGCCAACGCCTACTTCACCGAGGTGGAGGTTCCGGAGGACTGGACCCCGCCCGCCGACCGCATCAAGGACCTGCACGCCCTGGCCGAGGGCGAGGCCCGCGTGATGGCCCTGCTGCGCAAGGGCGCGCGCAAGGCCAATCCGCATCCGAACACCCGCATCCTGCCTGGCGACACCCTGCTGATCGAAGGCGAGCCCCAGGCCCTGGACCATCTGATCGTCCGGGCCAAGTTGCGGCTGACCCGCGCCGACAAGCCCCTGGCCATGGAGGAGCCCACCGAGGAGGTCCGGGTCATCGAGGCGGTGGTCGGCGCGGAGTCCAGCCTGATCGGCAAATCGGCCCAGCAGTTCGACCTGCACGGCCAGCACGGGGTCAACCTCCTGGCGGTCAGCCGCTCGGGCTTCCGGCTCAGCCAGCACCTGGGGCGGGTGAAGCTGCGGTCCGGCGACATGATCGTGCTGCAGGGCGGGGAGCGTAGCCTGCCCGCCGCCCTCCAGGGCCTGGGCCTCCTGCCCCTGGCCGAGCGCGAGGTGCGGCTGGGCGGCATCCGGCACAAGGTCGCGCCCGTGGCGATCCTGGCCGCCGCCATGGTGCTGGTGGCGTTTGGCGCCGCCCCGGTGGCGGTGGCCTTCTTCGGTGCGGCGGCCTTGCTGGTGGCGATCGGGGCGATCCGCATGCGCGAGGCCTATGGCGCCCTGGATGGTCCGGTCCTGGTGCTGATCGCCGCCCTGATCCCGGTCTCCGACGCCATCCAGACCACCGGCGGCGCGGACCTGATCGGGACCTGGCTGTCGACCCTGTTCCACGCCATGCCGCCGATGCTGACCCTGGGGGCGATGATGGCGGTGGCGATGGCGGCGACGCCGTTCTTGAACAACGCCGCCACCGTGCTGATCGTGGCCCCCATCGGCGCCAGCCTGGCGGCCAAGCTGCACCTGGCGCCCGACCCGTTCCTGATGGCGGTGGCGGTGGGCGCGGCCTGCGACTTCCTCACCCCCATCGGCCACCAGTGCAACACCCTGGTGATGGGGCCTGGCGGCTATCGATTCGGCGACTATCCGCGGCTGGGCGCGCCGCTCACCCTGCTGGTGCTGGTGGTCGGCACGCCCCTGATCGCGCTGTTCTGGCCGCTGGCTAGCCGGTGATCAGCACCCAGACGCCGATGGCGGCGAAGGAGGCCGCGGCCAGCCAGCGGATGTACTTGAAGGGGATCTTCTCGGAGACCGCCTCGCTGACGAAGACCGCCGGGACATTGGCCAGCATCATGCCCGCCGTGGTCCCGGCGGCGACCCACAGGATCTGCTGGAACTGGGCGGCCAGGGCGATGGTCGCCACCTGAGTCTTGTCGCCCATCTCCACGAAGAAGAAGGCGATCAGGGTGGTGAAGAAGACCGAGGCGCCGGCCCGGTCCTTGGGCGCGTCTTTGTCCTCGAACTCGTCGGGAATCAGCGCCCAGGCCGCGAAGGCCAGGAAGGCGAGTCCCAGGATCCATTTCATCCAGGGCCCGTGGAGGAAATTGCCCGCCAGCACGCCGACCCCGGCCGCCAGCGCATGGTTGGCGATGGTGGCGGCGAAGATGCCGGCGATGATCGGGGCGGGTTTGCGGAACCGGGCCGCCAGCATCATGGCCAGCAGCTGGGTCTTGTCGCCCATTTCGGCGACGGCCACGAGGCCCGTGGAGACAAGGAAGGGATGGGGCAAGACGTGCTCCTGGGGCGGGGTCGGGCATAACCTATGGCTCTCCGCGCCGCCGACCCCGCCGGGAATCGACACGCGAAAGCCATTGGTCTCGCCAGACGAAAGGTCGGACACGCCATGCCTCGGACCCGATGGGTCTTCAGCAAGTCTGTTGACGTGTCCCCCGCTGATGGGCGCGGGCGGCTACTCCCCAGTGACGAGGTGCAATTAGGGCTCTTGGCGTGGGCTGGCAAGGGCCTGGCGCGGGTGACGCTCCCTCTCGCCATAAAATGGGGAGAGGGAGCGCCGCCGAGGGTCTTAGCTTCACCGGAGGCCCCTCTATCCCCACCCTGTGGACAGGCGATTTTGTCGCGGTCGTCGGAACCCTCTGAAAAGCCAAGCGGATCAAGCCGCAAGGGGTGGCGTTAACCTTTTGCTAACGAAAAACTCCGGTGGACGACCCCCCGAACCCGTTGACGAGTCATTAGGGCTTATGGCCCCATATATCGGTGGCCGATGCGGAGCGGACACAAGATGTAGGGGTTAGCCGAACGGGCGGGGCTGTCCGGGAAGCTTCTGATTGGATTGGATTTTGGGCGATGAGCAGCAGCGAAGCGGTGATGCGGTCGGTCTCGGACGTGGCTCAAGCGGCCGCGGAACGACATGAACGACCCCAGCTTCAGCTGGTCCGCAAGGTCGAGGTCGACCGGTCGCGGGACGCCCTGCTGACCGATTTCGGCAAGACCACCCTGGAGGACCGCTACCTCCTGGCCGGCGAGAGCTACCAGGACATGTTCGCCCGGGTCGCCACCGCCTATGCCGACGACGCCGACCACGCCCAGCGCGTCTATGACTACATCTCCAAGCTCTGGTTCATGCCGGCCACTCCGGTCCTGTCCAATGGCGGCGCGGATCGCGGCCTGCCGATCTCCTGCTTCCTGAACGCCGTCGGCGACAGCCTGGAGGGAATCACCGGGGTTTGGAACGAGAACGTGGCGCTGGCCTCCAACGGCGGCGGCATCGGCACCTATTGGGGCGGCGTCCGCTCCATCGGCGAGAAGGTCAAGGGCGCCGGCCAGACCAGCGGCATCATCCCCTTCATCCGCGTGATGGACTCGCTGACCCTGGCCATCAGCCAGGGCTCTCTGCGCCGCGGCTCGGCGGCGGTCTATCTCGACATCCACCACCCGGAGATCGAGGAGTTCCTGGAGATCCGGAAGCCGTCGGGCGACTTCAACCGCAAGTCCCTGAACCTGCACCACGGCATCAACATCACCGACGAGTTCATGGAAGCCGTCCGCGACGGCGCCATGTTCGGCCTGCGCTCGCCCAAGACCAATGAGGTGCTGCGCGAAGTCGACGCCCGCTCCCTGTGGCAGAAGATCCTCGAGATCCGCCTGCAGACCGGCGAGCCCTACCTGATCTTCTCCGACACCGTGAACCGCGCCATGCCGCAGCACCAGCGCGAGCTGGGCCTGAAGGTGCGCCAGTCGAACCTGTGCTCCGAGATCATGCTGCACACCGGCGTCGACCACCTGGGCCAGGACCGCACCGCGGTCTGCTGCCTGTCCTCGGTCAACGCCGAGACCTTCATGGAGTGGCGCGACCACCCGACCTTCATCGAGGACGTCATGCGCTTCCTCGACAACGTGCTCGAGGACTTCATCACCCGCGCCCCGGCCGAGATGAAGAACGCCGTCTACGCCGCCAAGCGCGAGCGGTCGGTGGGCCTGGGCCTGATGGGCTTCCACTCGTTCCTGCAGATGCAGAACGTGCCCTTCGAGAGCGCCATGGCCAAGTCCTGGAACATGCGCCTGTTCAAGCACCTGCGCCGCCATTGCGACGCGGCCTCGCGCAAGCTGGCCGCCGAGCGCGGTCCGTGCCCGGACGCCGCCGATCGTGGCGTCATGGAGCGCTTCAGCCACAAGATCGCCATCGCCCCGACGGCGTCGATCTCGATCATCTGCGGCGGCACCAGCGCCGGCATCGAGCCGATCCCGGCCAATATCTACACCCACAAGACTCTGTCGGGCTCGTTCGCGGTGAAGAACCCCTACCTGGAGCGCCTGCTTGAGGAGAAGGGCCAGAACACCGCCGCGATCTGGGACTCGATCCTGGAGAACGAGGGCTCGGTCCAGCACCTCGACTTCCTGAGCCAGGATGAGAAGGACGTCTACAAGACCGCCTTTGAACTGGACCAGCGCTGGGTGGTCGAACTGGCCGCCGACCGCACGCCGGACGTCTGCCAGTCGCAGTCGGTGAACATCTTCCTGCCGGGCGACGTGGATAAGTGGGACCTGCACATGCTGCACTGGCAGGCCTGGGAGCGGGGCATGAAGAGCCTCTACTACCTGCGCTCCAAGTCCGTGCAGCGCGCCGCCCACGCCGGCGGGGACGCGGCGGTGGCCATCGCTGAGCCGATGCAGACCGAGCGCACCGACTACGAGGAATGCCTCGCCTGTCAGTAGAAGCCGCGTGGCCTCCGGTCATAGCTGGGCGATCCTGTAAACCTTAACGCCTGTGGGCGTGGGGAGCAGAGATGCGCTTTCTGACCATCGTCGCCCTGGTGAACGGCTGTGTCGTCGCCGTCGCGCTTGGCGGCGTGGCGATGGGCGACGCCGTTTTGCCAGGCGCGCCGGACCCGGACGCCGCGACCTGGGGCCGCCTGCGCGAGGTCATCTACGCCCAGCCCGACCCCGCCGCGCGGCCCCTGACGCCTTTGGCCCCGCAGGCGTCTGAACCTTCGACCCATGAGATCCAGGCCTTTGTTCCCGGCCAGGGCGTCGGGCGTTGGAAGGTGGCCGAGAGCGCCATTGTCCGTCCCGCCGCCCAGGCGGTGGATCAGCTGCGTGTCGCCGTGGGCCAGATCGTCCAGGGGCCCGGCGGCCTGCCGCCTGCGCCCGGCGCCCCGGTGGTCTCCGAGCGCCTCGCCTATGAGGTGACCTACACCCGCAACTGGCCCCGCCAGGTGGCCGCGGGCGACTTCGACGTTGCGGTGACCCCGCACGCCGGGGTGGGGGTCACGAGCGCCGGCGGCGAGGCCGAGGCCGGAGCCAGCGTCCAGGTCAGCCGACCGTCCTGGTCCGACCAGTTCGCCCCGGCCGGCGGCGAGCGTTTCGGCGACCGGGGCCGCTGGTATCTGTTTGGCGCGGCCAGCGGCCGGGCGGTCGGGCTGAACATGCTGCACGACAAGGACGGCTGGACCCGGGGCGGCCTGTCCTCGGACGCGGCCTCGGCCCTGATCAGCGATGTCCAGGCCGGGGTCGGCTGGCGCAAGGGCTCGGTCCAGGCGTCGCTCGCCTGGATGAAGCGCAAGGTGAAGGCCGCCCAGACCTTTGTGGGCCTCGACGCCCGCGACGACACCACGGTCGCCGTGACCCTTTCGGTCAAACCCCGCAAATAGGCGCCTTTGATATACCCAGGTTAGGCGGCGGTTGGTCGCGGGAACCGCGAATCCCCTTGCGTCGTTTCCGGGTCACATCAACCATGCGCAAGAGGGGTCGTGCGGCGAGGCTGCACGGCATGAGGAGGGACCCATGAGGTCGTTGGCTGGGCTGGCCATCGTCTTCGCTGCAATGACCGGCGCCGCGGGAGCGGCGCAGGCCGATGACGCGTCCGCGGATGGCGCCGCGGCCCGGCTGATGAGCGCGGCCTTCTCGACCGAAGCCCGCGCCCCGAGCCCGGACGCCGATCCCATCGGCGCCCTTCTTGACCGACAGACCGCCCGCAAGGGCGTCGGGGCCACGGGCTGGTCCTCCAACCACGTTGTTCTCGGGCGCTCTCATGGCGGGGTGAACGGCCTGCGGGTCTCGGTGGGCGGCGCGCTCAAGGGCCTGGACGGACGGCCCCTGGCCCTGGCCCCGGTCTCGGTGGACCGCGCCGACCTTGAGGCCCAGTCCTACGAAATCTCGCTCACCCGCGACTGGCCGGGCGCGGTCAGCGTCTCCAATGGCCGTTACGCCCTGGATGTGACGCCGCACGCCGGCGTCGGCATGACCAGCCTGGGCGGCTCGGCCGAGGCCGGCGCCATGGTCACCCTGGGCCAGTCCGGCGAGGATCGGGTGCGCTCGGGCCTCAGCGCCATGGGCGTGCGCGACGGCGCCGACTTCGGCGACGCCGGGCGCTGGTTCATCTACGCCGCCGCCAGCGGCCGGGCCGTGGGCCTGAACATGCTGAAGGACCAGGCCACCGGCTGGGACCGCGCCTGGAGCCAGGACGCCGCCAGCACCCTGATCAGCGACGCCCAACTGGGCGTGGCCTGGCGCAAGGGCGCGATGCAGACCTCCCTGGGCTATGTCCACCGCGAGGTGAAGGGCGAGCACATGCTGATGGGCCAGGAGGCCAAGGACGACTCGCTGGTCGCCTTCTCCCTGTCGATCAAGCCGCGGAACTAGACGGCGTCCCACCCCGGCTCGAACGGATAGCGTTCCGCCCACAGCGTCTGCAGCTGCGGGTGCACGTCCACGCGGCGGATGATGTCGGCCATGTTCGGGGCGGCGGCGTAGAACCGCTGGCGCCGCGGGCGGAACCGCGAGACCACCGCCACATAGAGGTCGAGCACGCTGAGCGCCTCGCCCATCAGCCAGGCGCCCGGCGTGATCTGCTCGCCCATCATCCGCCAGCACTCAGCGATGCGGTCGTCAGTGCGAGCCACCAGGACCGGGCCAGCGGCCGGGTCGGGCGCAAGCCGCGTCGGATCATCCTTCACCCAATAGAGCGAATAGATCGCCGCCGAGACGAAGCTCATCCAGCGCAGGAACTGGCCCCGCCGCGGATCGCCGGGCGCCGGCGCCAGGCGTGCGTCCGGATACTGCTCGGCCAGCCAGATCAGGATGGCCGCGCTCTCGGTCAGGGCCTCGCCGGTCGGCAGGACCAGGGCCGGCACCTGGCGCAGGGGATTGGCCGCCAGGACCCTGTCGCCGCTCGTCCGGTCGTCCTCGTCCCAGGTCACGGCGTCGATGAGCGAATAGGGCTGGCCGATCAGGGTCAGGGCGGCCTCCACGGCCACGGCGCCTGAGCCCGGGGCGCCATAGAGGGTGAGGGTGGGCATGCGACTTGTCCCCAGCTCCATTCACAACATCTTGGGGGCCTGCGTTAACTCGCCGCTAGATGTTGTCGGTGTTCGATGGCTATGTGTCGTAGTTAACTACGGCTTCGTCGATTCCGCTCCCCTGGGAAAACACCCATGTCCGACCTTCCCGGCCTGCTCACGCCCTCCTACGCCTACAAGCCCTTCCGCTATCCCTGGGCCTATGACTTCTGGAAGAAGCAGCAGCAGGTCCACTGGATGCCCGAGGAAGTTCCGCTGGGCGAGGACTGCAAGGATTGGGCGGCCAAGCTCAATGACAAGGAACGGAGCCTGCTGACGCAGATCTTCCGCTTCTTCACCCAGTCCGACGTCGAGGTGAACGACAACTATATGGAGCGGTACAGCCGCGTCTTCAAACCCACCGAGGTGAAGATGATGCTGTCGGCGTTCTCCAACATGGAGACGATCCACATCGCCGCCTACGCCCTGCTGCTCGAGACCATCGGCATGCCCGATTCCGAGTTCACGGCCTTCCTCGACTACCAGGCCATGCGGGACAAGCACGACTACATGCAGACCTTCGGGGTGGACAGCCACGCCGACATCTGCCGGACACTCGCCATGTTCGGCGGCTTCACCGAAGGCCTGCAGCTGTTCGCCAGCTTCGCCATGCTGATGAACTTCCCGCGCCATAACAAGATGAAGGGCATGGGCCAGATCGTGTCCTGGTCGGTGCGCGACGAGAGCCTGCACTGCGAAGGCATCATCAAGCTCTACCACGCCTTCAACAAGGAGACGGGCGCGGTGACCAAGTCGGTGGCGGACGACATCGTCGACTGCTGCAAGACCGTGGTCGGCCTGGAGGACAAGTTCATCGACCTGGCCTTCGAGGCGGGCGACATCCAGGGCATGACCCCTGAGGACATCAAGTCCTACATCCGCTTCATCGCCGACTGGCGCCTGCGCCAGCTGGCCCTGCCGGAAGCCTATGGGGTGAAGGAAAACCCGCTGCCCTGGCTGCAGTCGATGCTGTCGGGCGTGGAGCACGCCAACTTCTTCGAAGCCCGCTCCACCGAGTACTCCAAGGCCGCGACCAAGGGCCAATGGCACGGCGACGCCGGCGTCTGGGCCGAGTTCGACCGCGTCCTGGCCAAGCGCACGGACCTCGTGCTGCCGGCGGAGTAGGGCGCTAGCCCTGCGACCCTATCCCCACGGCCCGGCCTTGCGGCCGCTGCTGGTGGGGACGGCGGTCGCGGACGGCGCTTCGACGGTGGCCGAGCGGGGATTGCGGCCCTTCAGCTCCATCAGGGCGGCGACGCGGTTGTGCGTGGCCGGGTGGGTGGAGAACAGGTTGTCCGCGCCCTGGCCCGACAGCGGGTTGATGATGAACATGTGGCTTGTGGCCGGGTGGTGCTCGGCCTGAATGTTCGGGATGCCGCGGGCATAGGCCTCGATCTTCTGCAGGGCGCTGGCCAGGGCCTCGGGATCGCCGCTGATCTCGGCGCCGGCCTTGTCGGCGGCGTATTCGCGGGTCCGGCTGATGGCCATCTGCACCAGGGCCGCGGCGATGGGGGCCAGGATGGCGACGGCGATCGCCCCGATCATGCCGCCCCGGTCACGGTCATCCCCGCCCCGGAAGAAGAAGGCGAAGTTGGCGAGCGCTGAGACCGCGCCGGCGATGGTCGCGGTGATGGTCATGGTCAGGGTGTCGCGGTTCTTCACGTGGGCCAGCTCGTGGGCCATCACCCCGCGGATCTCGCGCCGGTCCAGCATGCGCAGCAGGCCGAGGTTCGCGGCCACGGCGGCGTGCTCCGGATCGCGGCCGGTCGCAAAGGCGTTCGGCTGGTCCGAATCGATCAGATAGACCTTCGGGATCGGCATGCCGGCCCGGGTGGCCATCTCGTGCACGTCGGCCACGAAGTTGCGCACGATGGGCTCCGGATGGCTCGGGTCCACCTCCTGGGCACCATACATCCGCAGTACGATCTTGTCTGAGTTCCAGTAGCTGACCGCGTTCATCACCAGGGCCAGCAGGAAGGCGATCCCCATGCCGGTGGGCCCACCGACCATATAGCCCGCGCCCACAAACAGGGCGGTCAGGGCGGCCAGAAGCATGAAGGTGCGAAGGTGGTTGCGCATGGGTCCCTTGGGACAAAGGTGAAGGTTCGTGAGGAGATATGGGGAGGGGGCTGTGGGGCCTGCAAGGCGCCCTCACCCACAAGCTCACGGTGTCATCCCGGCCGCAGCGAAGCGGAGAGCCGGGACCCATGCTCACGGGGTTGTCCGGACAGATCTGTGTCTATGGGTCCCGGTCTTTCGCTGACGCGAAAACCGGGATGACACCCTGGGTGAACTGGGGGCTTACGCCTTCGCCGGGTCCTCGACCTGGCCTTCCCACTTGGCGACCACGGCGCTGGCGACGGAGTTGCCGACCACGTTGGTGGCCGAGCGGCCCATGTCGAGCAGCTGGTCGACGGCCAGGATCAGGCCGATGCCGGCCTCGGGCAGCTTGAAGTAGGCCAGGGTCGCGGCGATAACCACGATCGAGGCCTTGGGCACGCCGGCCATGCCCTTGGAGGTGATCATCAGGAGGCCCAGCATGGTGATCTGCTGGGCGAGCGTCAGTTCGACGCCGTAGATCTGGGCGATGAACAGGGTTGCGAAGGTGCAGTACATCATCGACCCGTCCAGATTGAACGAGTAGCCCAGCGGCAGGACGAAGCTCGCCACCTTGCGCGAGACACCGAACTTCTGGAGCGCTTCCAGGGTGCCCGGATAGGCGGCTTCGGACGAGGCGGTGGAGAAGGCCAGCAGCATGGGCTGGCGGATGCCGGCGATCAGGCGCAGGGCGCGCGGGCCGACGAAGACGATCAGGGCCAGGAACAGAAGCGCCCAGAGCACGCCCAGGGACAGGTAGAAGCCGCCGACGAACTTGGCGTAGGCGCCGATGATGTCGAGGCCCTTGGTGGCGACCACCGAGGCCAGGGCGGCGAAGATGGCCAGGGGCGAAGCGGCCATCACATAGCCGGTCACCTTCAGCATGATCGCGGAGATCTGCTCGACCAGGGCCAGGACCTGGGGCGCGCGGTCGTCGATAGAGGCCACCGCCGTGCCGACGAAGATCGAGAACACCACGATGGGCAGGATCTCATTGTTGGCCATCGCCTTGATGATGGAGTCCGGCACGATGTGGGTGGTCAGGAACTCCTTCAGGGTCAGCTGGGCGCCGGTGGCGGCGGCCGCCGCGGCGTGCGGATCGGGGGCCACGCCCACGCCCGGCTGCAGCCACTGGACCATGACGAGGCCGATGGTCAGGGAGATGATCGAGGCGGTGATGAACCAGGCCATGGTCTTGATCCCCACCCGGCCCACGGCCGCGGCGTCTTCCATGTGGGCGATGCCGGCCACCAGGGTCGCGAACACCAGGGGGGCGATGATCATCTTGATCGCCCGCAGGAAGATGGTGGTGATGATCGACAGGTTATCGGCCACGCTCTTGGCGCTGTCGGCCGGCATATAGGTGTGGACCGCCCATCCGACCGCTACGCCCAGGACCATGGCGAGCACGACGAGGATGGTGAAGGTGCGGTTCATGAGGTCCCCCAGGGCCGGTGAACGGGCCGATTAACCGGGCCTTTGTCGCCGGTTACAGGCGTTACGTCCATCCCGTCGCGCCGAACGCCTCGAATCCGTCGCTGAGCGGCGCTATGGTGACCCATGACTGCCATGAAAGACGCCGCCGCGATCGTGACGCGGCTTGAAGACGAATACGCCGCCTCGGTCGAGGCTCTCCGCGCCGCCCTGAAGACCTTCCTGGCCGGCGGCCCACCCCCCAGCCCCGAGACCCGCGCCGCCGGCGCCTTCGTCTATCCGGAGCTGCGCCTGACTTGGCCGCCGGGCCACGGCTATCCGCGCCTGTCGCGGGCCTACGCCCGGCTCTCAGCGCCCGGCCGCTATGCCGTGACGGTGACCCGGCCCGGCCTCTATCGCGACTACCTGACCGAACAGATCGCGCTTCTGATGCAGGACTTCGACGTCGCCATCGAGGTCGGCCGCTCGACCCAGGAGATGCCGTTTCCCTACGTGCTGGACGGCGCGGTCGACATGGCCATGGCCGATGTGGGCGCCGCCGACATCGCCCGGCACTTCCCGGCCACGGAGCTCGCCCACATCGGCGACGAGATCGCCGACGGCTACTGGAACCTGGGCCCCGACGAGCGCCGGCCGCTGGCCCTGTTCGACGGCCTGCGCACCGACTTCTCCCTGGCGCGGCTGGCCCACTACACCGGCACGCCGGCCGACCACACCCAGCAGTTCATCCTGTTCACCAACTACCACCGCTATGTGGACGAGTTCGTGCGCTGGGGCTGCGAACAGCTGAAGGCCGGCGGGCGCTACACCGCCCTGTCGGCCCCCGGCCGCATCACCGTGACGGCGGAGACACCGAACCCTGAGCAGGTCATCGCCGACGGTCCCTGGCGGCGCCACCAGATGCCGGCCTATCACCTGATGGCTGAGGGCCGGGCGGGGATCACCCTGGTCAACATCGGGGTCGGTCCCTCCAACGCCAAGACCATCTGCGACCACCTCGCGGTGCTGCGGCCCCAGGCCTGGCTGATGATCGGCCACTGCGGCGGGCTGCGCGGCTCCCAGACCATCGGCGACTATGTGCTGGCCCACGCCTATCTGCGCGACGACAACGTGCTCGACACCGTCCTGCCGCCGGAGATCCCGATCCCGCCCATCGCCGAGGTGCAGGTGGCCATGAACCGGGCCGCCGAGCTGGTGACGGGGGAGACCGGCGAGACCCTGAAGCGGCGCCTGCGCACCGGCACGGTGGTCACCACCGACGACCGGAACTGGGAGCTGCGCTATTCGACCAGCGCCCTGCGCTTCAACCAGTCCCGCGCCGTGGCCATCGACATGGAAAGCGCCACCATCGCCGCGCAAGGCTACCGCTTCCGGGTGCCCTACGGGACCCTGCTGTGCGTGTCCGACAAGCCGCTGCACGGGGAGCTGAAGCTGCCCGGCCAGGCCAACGCCTTCTATGAGCGCGCCATCGGCCAGCACCTGCAGATCGGCATCGCCACCATGGACCTGCTGCGCGACGAAGGCCCCCGCCTGCACTCCCGCAAGCTCCGCAGCTTCGACGAGCCGCCGTTCAGGTGACCCTCCGCCGCTCATCCCCGCCTTCGCGGGAATGAGCGGTTAGGGGGAGAGGAACTCCACCACCGCCTCCACAAAGGCCGGGCTCGCCGGGACCTGGCCGTGGTCGCCGGGGAGGGGGAGGAACCTCCCGCCCAGCCAGTCGGCCAGGACCTGGCCGGAGCCGTTGTCGTGGTCCTCGGTTCCCAGGATCACCAGGGCGTCGGTGCGCAGGGCGCGGATCTCGGCTTCCGTCGTGGGCTGGAAGGACGCGAGGACGCCCAGCATGGCCTGCGCCTTGAGGCCTTGCGCGGCCAAGGCGTTGGCGATGGCCCGGCCCATGCCGGGGTCGCTCGCGGCCTCGCCGTGACGCAGGGCGTCTTCGAAGGCCTCGGCCCGGGGGCCGGCCTCCATGATCCCGAACTCACCCATACCGCCGATCACCAGCCGCCGGGGCTTCAGGCCGCCGACCATGGCCCGGATCGCGGTGCGCCCGCCCATGGAATAGCCGGCCAGGTCGAAGTCGCTCAGGCCCAGTTGGGCGGCGAGCTCCAGCACGTCACGGGCCATGACGTCGGCGGGCCAGGCCTCGGGGGCGGTGGGGGCGTCCGAGGCGCCATGCCCGCGACAGTCCGGGGCGATCACCCGCAGGCCCGCCCCCGTGAGCGCCGGGATCAGGCGGCTCCAGTTGCGGTGGCCGCTGGACAGGAAGCCATGCAGCAGAAGCACCGGACGGCCTTCGCCATCGTCCGCATAGGCCAGGCGCACGCCGTCGGAAGTCACGAAACTCAACATGACGACACATTGCCTGCCCGCCCCCGCCGGGGCTACAGGCAAGGCGATGTCCGATCCCGACCTCAAGGCCCTGCCGCGCCCGCCGAGCGAACCGGATGACGCCGAGTGCTGTCACCGCGGCTGCTGCCCCTGCGTATTCGACTATTACGACGGGGCCGTCGCGCGCTGGCGCAAGCGGATCGAGGCCCTGGGCCACGATCCCGATCTTGTGCTTGGTTTGTTCGCCAAGGCGATTGCCTCGCAGGAGCGCCAGGGCTAGACCGAGGCCCATGACCCGGCACATCGCCCTCGAGGGCATCGAGAACTTCCGCGACTTCGGCGGATATGACACCGCTTGCGGGCGCGGCCTGAAGCGCGGGGTGCTCTACCGCTCCGCCAACCACGCCAATGCGACCGACGCCGACCTGGAGGCCATGCGCGCCTTAGGCATCGAGGTGATCGTCGACCTGCGCCGGCCGCTGGAGCGCGAGCGCGAGCCGTCCCGCCGCTGGCCGGGCTTCTCAGGCCAGGTGATCGAGAACGACATCGAGGACGTCGCCGGTGACTGGGCGACCATGATGGCGAAGCACGAGAAGATCGACGCCGAGTGGTTCTTCGAGGACAGCCTGACCTTCTATCGCCGGGCCCCCTTCGAGGCCCGTCACGTCGACCTGTTCCGCCGCTACTTCAACGCCATCGCCGAGACCGACGGGGCGCTGGTGGTGCACTGCGCCGCGGGCAAGGACCGGACCGGCATGATCTGCGCCATGACCCACCATGTCAGCGGCGTGGCCTGGGACGACCTGGTGGCCGACTACCTGGCCACCAACCATGAGGGCCGGATCGTCCACCGGATGAACTTCCTGCGCGGCTATATCCGCGACCTGGCCGGTCACCACCTGGACGACGAGGCCCTGCGGGTGGCGGTGTCGGTGCACGAGGACTATCTGGCCGCGGCCCTGGCCGAGATCGACGCCAAGTGCGGCTCGATGGACAACTATCTGCGCGACGTGCTCGGCCTCGACCAGGCTCACCGGACCCGCATCAACGAGCGCATCCTCGCCTAAGATTGCGCACAGGCCTGTCAGGCTCTAAGCGTCCCGGCCAATAAAGGTCGGGGAACCAGAACCATGCAGAGCTTCCAGCCGCCGCGCCGTATCCTGATGGGGCCGGGCCCTTCTGACGTGTCGCCCCGCGTGCTCGCCGCCCTGGCGCGGCCGATCATCGGCCACCTGGACCCGCAGTTCCAGGCTCTGATGGAAGAGATCAAGGCCGCCCTGTCGCGCCTGTTCAACGCCCCCGACCATGCCTGCGTCCCGCTGCCGGCCCCCGGCACGGCCGGGATGGAAGCGGCGATCATGAACCTGCTGGAGCCCGGCGACCGGGCGGTGATCGCCATCAACGGCGCTTTTGGCGGCCGCATGGCCGACATGGCCGAGCGGGCCGGCGCCGAGGTGGTCAAGGTCGAGTTCGAATGGGGCAAGCCGGTGGACCCGGCCGCGGTCGAGGCCGCGCTCGCCGCCGCGCCCACCAAGGTGCTGGCCTTTGTCCACGCCGAGACCTCCACCGGCGCGCGCTCCGACGCCGCCGCCCTGTGCGCCCTGGCCCGCAAGCACGGGGCGCTGTCGGTGGTGGACTGCGTGACCTCCCTGGGCGGGATCGTGGTCGATGTCGCCGCCTGGGACGCCGACGTGGTCTATTCGGGCACCCAGAAGTGCCTGTCGGCGCCTCCCGGCCTGTCGCCCATCTGCCTGTCCAAGCGCGCCCAGGCCGCGATCAGCGGCCGCAAGACCAAGGTCCGCAACTGGCTGCTCGATTTCAACCTGCTCATGTCCTACTGGGGCGGCGAGGGCGGCCGGACCTATCACCACACTGCCCCGATCAACGCCCTCTATGGCCTGCACGAGAGCCTGGTGGCCCTGTTCGAGGAAGGCCAGCAGGCGGTCCTGGTCCGCCACGCCCGCACGCACGAGGCCCTGGCCGCCGGCATTGAGGCCCTGGGCCTGAAGTTCCTGGTCGATGAGGCCAGCCGCCTGCCGCAGCTGAACGCCGTGATCGTCCCCGACGGGATCGATGAGGCCGCTGTGCGCGCCTATGTGCTCGACAAGTGGGACCTGGAGCTGGGCGCGGGTCTTGGCCCCCTGAAGGGCAAGGTCTGGCGGATCGGCCTGATGGGCGCCTCGGCGACCCCGTGGCACGTGCGCCTGTGCCTGAATGCGCTCGCTGAAGCCCTGGCCGCCCAGGGCTGGACGGGCGACGCCCCGGCGGCTCTGGCGGCCGCCGAGGCGAAGCTGGCCTGACGCCTTAGAACTTCGCATCCAGGCGGACATAGTACTGTCCGCCATTGGTGTCGTAGGGCGCGTTGCGCGAGTACTCCAGGCCGCGGCTGGCCTGGAACAGGGCCTTGGCCGGATAGGTGTCGAAGACGTTCTCGGCGCCGATCCGCACCGAGGTGTTCTCCGTCGCATTCCAGGTCAGGGCGACGTCGGCCAGGGTGACGCCGTCGAAGGCCTGGAAGATCTCGCCGGTCGCATTGCCGGTCGAGTCCGTCCACGAGCCGTAGTAGCGCACCCGGCCCATCAGCTCGAACGGCCCTTGGGTCCAGGTGGCTGAGGCCGTGGCGTTGTGGTTCGGCCGGCTTTCCTCGAACAGGCGCTTCTGGGTGGCGCTGGCGCTGAGCGAGCCCTTGATCACCTCGGTCTTGTTGAAGTTATAGGCCGTGGTCAGGTCCAGCCGGCCCGGGCCGATGGCGCGGGTGTAGGCGCCGACCACATCGACGCCGCGGGTGCGGGTGTCGAAGTCGTTGGTGAACCAGTTGATCGAGGTGAAGGCCGTGGCGCCGGGCACGCCGAGCGCGACCAGCTGGGCGCGGATGGTCGGGGTGACGGTGATGGTGGCCGAGGTGGAGAAGCGCTTCTCGACCTCGATCTGGTAGGCGTCGATGGAGCCGGAGAAGCCGTAGTCCGTCTTCCAGACCAGGCCGGCGGTCAGGGTCTTGGACTCCTCCGGCTGCAGGGCCTTGGCCCCCAGGGCCTTGGCCACCGGGCTGGTGGGCGACAGGCGGCCGGACTGGAAGAGCTGCAGGGTGACGGTGTCGAGCCCCTGCGAGGTCGAGGTGGAGTTCAGCTGGCCGGGCGTCGGCGCGCGGAAGCCGGTGGACCAGGCGGCCCGCACCGCCAGGTTCGGGGTGAACTCATAGCGGCTGGCGATCTTGCCGTTCACGGTGTCGCCGAACTCGGAGAAGTCCTCGTAGCGCAGGGCGACCTGGCCGCTCCAGGCCTCGGTGAAGGCCGCGTCGAGGTCGACATAGGCCGCATAGCTGGTCTGGTCCCACTTGCCGGCCTGCTGCGGGCTATAGCCCGGGAAGCCGTTGGAGTTGGGGGCCAGGCCCACGGCCGCGCCGGGACCGACCGCGTAGGAGGCCGCGTCGCCAGTGGCGATCTTGAAGGTCTCCACCCGCCGCTCGGCGCCGAAGGCGATGTTCAGCGGCCGGGCGAGGCCGGCGACCGCCAGACGATAGACCGCATCGGCGTTCAGGTTGAACTCGCTCTGCACCAGCTTGCCGAGATTGAAGCTGGTCGGGCTTTGCGGGCCCAGCGAGGCGTTGATCGAGTTCTCCAGGAAGAAGCCGGTGCGGTTGCGCCCGAAGCTGGCCGACAGGTCCCAGGTGAAGGTCTCGCCGTCGCGGTTGCGCAGGCCGGCGACGTACTGGTTGTCGATGAAGTGCGTGCCTTCGCGGGGCGTGAAGCCGGCCGGATAGAGGCTGCGCAGGTTCCAGCCCGGGAACACCGCGACGGTGTTGTAGATGGCCGGGTTGGCGTCCGGGTTGCGCCAGTTGATGTCGTTGATCCCGTCGCCGCGGCCGGCGGTGGCGAAGACATAGGCCTCGCCGAGCGCGCCCGCCGGAAGCGCGGCGTCGAGGGCGAGCTTGGAGGTCTCCAGGGCCGGATTGCCCCAGCGCTGGACCGGGTTGGCGACCTTCAGCTCCGGATGGGCGGCGGCGAAGGCGATGGCGTCGGCGCGCTGGTGGGTGCGCGAGGTCTCGTCGGCCTTGGACCACTCGGCGGTCAGGGTCAGGTGGCCCTCGTCGCCGATGGCGAAGCCGGCGCGGGCGCCCAGCTGGTGGTTGGCGCCGTCGCCCTCGTAGAACTGCGAGGTCTGGGCGTAGGCGGCGAAGCCCGGCTGGTCGTTCAGGATGATGTTGATGACCCCGGCGATGGCGTCGGAGCCGTACTGGGCCGAGGCCCCGTCGCGCAGCACCTCGATATGGCCGACGGCGAAGGAGGGGATCTGGGCCAGGTCCGCGCCCTGGGCGCCGCGGGAGCCCAGGAAGGCCGAGCGGTGGAAGCGCTTGCCGTTGACCAGCAGCAGGGTCTGGTCCGGCGACAGGTTGCGCAAGGTCGCGGGGCGCACGAACTGCAGGCCGTCCGAAGTCGGCAGCTTCTGGACGATGAAGGAGGGGATGACGGCGGTCAGGCTCTCGCCCACCTGGCTGGAGACCGAGGCGTGGATCGCCTTCTCCGACAGCACGTCCACTGGCGACAGAGTGGTGAACTGGGTGCGGCCGGCTTCGCGGGTGCCGGTGACCACCACCTCGTCGACGGTGGTGTCCGCGGCCTCAGCGGCGGCGGCCTGGCCGGCCAGGGCGGCGGTGAGCGCAATGGCGGTCGATGTGACCATGAGCGCGCGGCGTGATTTGGAATTGAACATCTTAAACCCCCTCAGGACGATGCGGGGGCACATGGACCAGCTCTGCGACGGTCGCATGAGGCTTGGATGACAGTTCGCCTTACGCGTGACGTAAGGTCCTGGGCGGGTGATAATTCGCCCTTGGGCCCGCCGGAGAGGCCCCGGGAGGACAAGATGCCGGACGATTCCACGAACACTGTTTCGCGGCGTGACTTCGCCGCCCTGACCGTGGCAGCAGGGGCCACCGCTGTCGCGGGCGCCGCCCAGGCCGCCGAGGTGGTCGAGACCGACGTGTCGATCAAGACGCCGGATGGGACCTGCGATGCGGTGCTCTTCCACCCGGCCGGCAAGGGCAAGTGGCCGGCGGTGCTGGTCTGGACCGATGCGCTGGGCCTGCGCCCGGCCTTCCGCGACATGGGCAAGCGGCTGGCGGCCGAGGGCTATGTGGTCCTGGTCCCCAACCCCTTCTACCGCTCGCGCCCGGCGCCGGTGTTCACCGGACCCTTCGACTTCGCCAATCCCACCGACCGCGCCAAGTTGGCCGAGCTGCGCAAACTCTTGACGCCGGACGCGGTGACCCGCGACGGGACCGCCTTCCTGGCCTTCCTTGACGCCCAGAAGGTGACCAACACCAAGAAGAAGGCCGGCGTGCAGGGCTATTGCATGGGCGGGCCGATGACCATGCAGACCGCGGCGGCCCTGCCGGGCCGCGTCGGCGCCGGCGGCTCCTTCCATGGCGGCGGCCTGGTGACCGCCTCGCCCGAGAGCCCGCACCTGCTGATCCCGAAGATGAAGGCCAGCTTCTATTTCGGCGTCGCCATGAACGACGACCAGAAGGAGCCGGAGACCAAGGACAAGCTCAAGGCGGCCTACGCCGCGGCGGGCCTGCCGGCCAAGATCGAGGTCTATGACGGGGCGATGCACGGGTGGTGCGTGCCGGGCTCGGCGGTCTACAACCAGCCCGCGGCGGAGCGGGCGTGGGCGGAGCTGCTGGCGCTGTACAAAGGGGCGTTGGTTTAAGGTTAAACTACTAAACCGCTCATCCCCGCGAAGGCGGGGATCCATGCGGCGCATGACAGGTGTGCGGCCTTCTCCGAGTCAGCTTGGATCCCCGCCTTCGCGGGGATGAGCGGCGGTGGACGGTTTCCGCCGCGCCCGGAAGAACCCGCGCAGCAGCTCAGCGCTCTCTTCCGCCAGCACTCCGCCGATCACCTCAGGGCGCCAGTGACAGGTGGGTTGGGTGAAGAACTTCGGGCCATGGACCACGGCGCCGCCCTTGGCGTCCTCGGCGCCGAACACCACGCGGCCGATGCGGGCGTGACTGATGGCGCCGGCGCACATGGCGCAGGGCTCAAGGGTCACCACCAGGGTCAGGCCGGTCAGGCGGTAGTTGCCGAGCTTTTCAGCCGCCGCGCGCATCGCCACGATCTCGGCGTGGGCGGTGGGATCGTGGGATCCGATGGGCTGGTTGGCGCCCACAGCCACCACCTCGCCGGTGGCCGGATCGACCACGACGGCGCCCACGGGCGTTTCGCCGCGCGCCGCAGCGTCTTGCGCCGCTTCAAGGGCGATGCGCATTGTCCGGTGATCATGATCCACGACCCCCTACGAACCGATCCGCACCCCGAAGGTCAAGACTCTGGCGAGCAGGGCCAAGGTGAAAGAGTCGCCAAGGCCCTGGCCCGGGCGGGCGTCGCCTCTCGCCGCGATGTCGAGCGGCTGATCGAGGCCGGGCGCGTGGCCATCAACGGCCGCACCCTGACCACCCCGGCTGTGAAGGTGGAGCCGGGCGATATCCTCACCGTCGATGGCGAGGTGGTGGGCGAGGCCGAGCCGGCCCGCCTGTTCCGCTATCACAAGCCCGTCGGCCTGGTGACCACCCACAAGGACCCGCAAGGCCGCCCGACGGTGTTCGAGGCCCTGCCACCCGGCCTGCCCCGGCTGATCTCCGTCGGTCGCCTGGACCTGAATTCCGAGGGCCTGCTGCTGCTGACCAATGATGGCGAGCTGGCCCGGGCGCTGGAGACGCCCAAGACCGGCATCGTGCGCCGCTATCGCGCCCGCGCCCATGGCCGCATCACCCAGGACAAGCTCGACACCCTGAAGGACGGCGTGACCGTCGACGGCGTGCGCTACGGCGCGCTGGAGGCCAAGCTGGACAAGGCCAAGGAGGGCCCGTCGGTGGCCAACCTCTGGATCACCGTCACCCTGGCCGAGGGCAAGAACCGCGAGGTCCGCAAGGTGCTGGAATCGGTGGGCCTGAAGGTCAACCGGCTGATCCGCCTGTCCTATGGTCCCTTCGCGCTGGGGACCCTGGGGGTCGGCGAGGTCGAGGAGGTTGGGCCCCGCGTGATCCGCGAGCAGCTGGCCGAGCACATCGACCCGGACAACCTGCCCAAGGGCGACCGGCCCCAGTACTATGTGAAGAAATCCGCCGCCGCCAAGCGGCGCGAGGCCGGCCTTCGCGACCAGTCCCTGACCCGCGAGGCCCAGCCTGAGGTGGCCGAGGCGCGCAAGGCCAAGCCCGAATACAAGTCGGGCTGGGCCAAGCCCAAGAAGAAGGCCTCGCCCCACCGCAAGGCGCCGCCCAAGCCCGGCCCGGCGGTGATCGGCCCCGACCCCGTCGCCGGTCGTCAGCCGCCACGCGGCGCAAAGCCCCAGGCCGGCGCCGGCAAGGCGGCGAGCTTCAAGAGCGGCGGCTTCAAGGGCTCCTCGCCCAAGGGCGCAGGCTTCAAGGGTGGCGCTAAAGCGCCTGGATCTGGGCGGGCTGGACCCCGGCCTTCAGGGCCTGGCGGGCCGAAGGGGTCTTCACCACCTCGACAAAGCTCAGGCGCTCGTCCCTCAGGCCCTCGCTCAGGGGGCGGTCGAGGGCCGCGCGGGTAAGGCGCTTGGCGTAGGCCACGCCTTCCGCCCCCTTGGCCTCGAACTCCGCGGCGATCTCCAGGGCGCGGGCCAGGGCATCGTCCGCCGCCTCGTGCACCATGCCGATCTCGGCGGCCTCGGCGCCGGTCACCGTGCGGCCGCGCAGGATCATCTCCAGCGCGCGGGCCTCGCCGATCACGCGGGGCAGGCGCTGGGTGCCGCCGCCGCCCGGAAAGATGCCCACCCGCGTCTCCGGCAGGCCGATGGCGGCGGCGTCTTTCGCGGCGATGCGGATGTCGCAGGCCAGGGCGATCTCGAAGCCACCGCCCATGCACAGGCCGTTGATCGCCGCGATCACCGGCTTGGGCGCAGCTGCGATCAGGTCCACCAGCTCGCCAAAGGCGCCGCCGGGCTTGCCGCCCCCGCCGCCGGCCGGTTCGGGCGGACGTTCGCTGAGCGCATCCGACATCTGGGACAGCTCGCCCACGTCATAGTGACGGATGAAGATCCCCGGAATTCCGCCGGTCAGGACGATGGCCCGGACCTTCGGATCGTCCGCCGCCGCCTGCATCGCCGCCAGGGTCTCGACCGAACCTGCCGCCGTCATGGTGCCGAAGGCGGGGTTGGCATAGGTGATCAGGCGCACAGCGCCCCGATCCTCAGTGGTCACATGGCCCATGACGTCCTCCCGGATTTTGCTTTGCCGACAGCTTGGATGCTAAGGCGCGCGTCAATCAAGCTCGCGAGCAACAAGACAGATGCGCATCGTCTCCGGAGATTTCCGCGGCAAGGCCCTGGCGACCCCTGAAGGCGCCAATACCCGTCCCACCTCCGACCGCGCCCGGCAGGCGATTTTCAACATCCTGGAGCACGCCGCCTGGGGGCCTGAGCTGCGCGACGCCCGGGTCATCGACCTGTTCGCGGGCTCCGGAGCCCTGGGCTTCGAGGCCCTGTCGCGCGGCGCGGCCTTCTGCCTATTCGTCGAGACCGACGAGGCGGCCCGCGGGGCGATCCGCGAAAACGTCGATGCGCTTGGCCTGTTCGGCCGCACGCGGGTGCATCGCCGCGACGCGACGGATCTGGGCGTGCGCCCCGGCGCTGACGGTCCGGCCTTCAGCATCGCCTTCCTGGATCCGCCCTACGCCAAGGGCCTGGGCGAGATCGCCCTGCAGAAGCTGGCGGCCGGCGGCTGGCTGGCGCCTGAGGCCATCGTGGTGTTCGAGCGCGGTTCCGACGAGCCGGATTTCGACGCGCCCGGCTATGAAAAGCTGGACGCGCGCGACTATGGCGCCGCGCGCGTCCATTTCCTGCGGTTCACCACCCCCTGACGGTGGTCCGGTTGTCCAGCTGGGCCCGCAGATTGATCAGGCCTTCGCGGGTGATCCGGTAAGGTCCGCCGCCCTGGCTGGCGATGAGGCGCTTCTTCTTCAGGCTCTTGAAGACGGCGAGGTCGCAGTCCGAGAGCCGCCAGCCGTCGCGGGTCACGCATTCGGCGTCGATCAGGGTTCCGCGCTCGTCACGTTCGAGCACGATGGCGCCGCCCTGGGCCAGGGCGTGCAGGGTCCGCTGCTGCGGCTTGGAAATGTTCAAGGAGATATCCGAGTTCAGGCGTGGTTCCACGCGCCCGCCCATCAAGGGGACGCGGACGGTCAGGGCCTGAAGCGCCGATCAGATATGGGAGGCCGGTCGGCGGTTAGGCCCGGGTCCCGAACGCAATCTCAGACATAAACTCCCTCTGGGATGTCTCTGGGGGATCCTAGAGCGGCGACGCTATGGCGCAAGGCCGCTTGACCCTCTCGCCGCGAGAGGCCTGATGCCGTGGTCCGTCAGCAACGGGCGAGGAGAGATGAGGGTTCACACGGTGGGCGAGGTGGCGAGGCTGTCGGGCCTCTCCGTGCGCGCCCTGCGCCACTATGACGAGATCGGGCTCTTGAAGCCCCTGACCGTCGGCGAGAACGGCTACCGCTACTATGGGCCGGACGAGCTTCTGCGCCTGCAGCAGATCCTGCTGCAGCGGGAGTTGGGCGTGCCCCTGGAGGAGATCCGCCGCGCCCTGGATGCGCCGGACTTCGACCGGTTGGCCGCGCTTGAGGCGCACCGCGACCGGCTGGCCGCTGAGGCCCGCCGCTATGCCGACCTGGTGAAGACCCTGGATCAGACCCTCGCCGCCCTCAAAGGAGACGGGCAGATGGACGAGACCGCGATGTACAAGGGCTTTGACCCCAAGAAGCAGGCCGAGCACGAGGCTTGGCTGGTGGACCGTTACGGCGAAGGCGTTCGAGCCGAGATCGACGAGAGCAAGGCCAGGACCAAGGCCTGGAAGCAGGCCGACTTCGACGCCGCCCAGGCCGAGGTGGAAGCTATTGAGGCCGAGATGGCGCAGGCCCTGGCGGCGGGCCTGCCGGCCGACAGCCAGGCGGTCGGGGCGATCGTGGCCCGACTGCATGCCTGGGTCGCCCGATCTTGGAAGACCCCGCCTGACGCCAACGCCTTTGCGGGCCTGGCCCAGCTCTACAGCGACAATCCCGACTTCCGGGCGCGCTACGAAGGGCGGGCGGCAGGGCTGACCGAGTACCTGTCCGAAGCGATGCGGGTCTTCGCAAGGACGCACCTGTAGAAACCTCTCCCCGCCGGCGGGGAGAGAGCAGGGTGAGGGGTGAGCCTTCGAGGGGTTCGCGCAGGCGGCCCCCTCACCCCGACCCTCTCCCCGAGGGGAGAGGGAGGAGGGTTGCCAGGATTGAGCGTCCAGCCGATGTTGCCCGCTCTGAAGGAGCTGGCATGGCGAGCTACAAGGCCAGATTGCGGGACGACCTCGAGGCCTGGATCGCCGAGGGGCTGGTGCCGGCGGCGTCGCGGGAGGCGATCCTGGCGCGGGTGGCTGAGCCGCGCCGACTGGAGGCCTCCCAGGCCCTGGCCGCGGTGGGCGGCCTGCTGCTCGGCGTGGCGGTGATCGCCTTCGTAGCCGCCAACTGGAACGGCATTCCGCGTATCCCGCGGTTCGGCCTGATCCTGACCCTGTTCCTCGCCGCCTGCGCGGGCGGGGCCTGGGCGGGCGAGGGCCGGCCCGTGGCGCGCAATATCGCGATGCTGGTGGCGAGCCTGGTGTTCGCCGCCGCCATCGGCCTGACCGGCCAGATTTTCGACCTGACCGGCGATCCGGTGGCGGCCCTGCGCGGCGCGGGCCTGGCCGCCTTCCTGTTGGCGCTCGCCGGCCGCTCCAGCGGGGCGGCGGTGGCCGGCCTGGTGTTCCTGGCGCTCGGCGACACCAGCTGGTTCAACGGCGAGCGCGGCCCATCCTGGCTGATCCTGGCCGCGCCGACGGCCCTGGTCCTGGCGCAGCGCTGGCGGTCCAAGCCCCTGGCGCACGGAGCCGCCATCGCCCTGCCGATCGCCGTGGCCCTGCTGCTCGGCTGGCTGCATCTCGCCTGGCCCTACAATCTCCAGGTCCTGGCGGGCGCGGTGGCGTTGGCCCTATTGGCCGCCGGCGCCCGTCGCCATGCAGACGGCGACGAGGCGATAGCGGGGATCGTCTATGGCTGGTCGGTCTGGGCGGCCCTGGTGTTCTTCGCCGCGGTGGGCTTCGATGACCGCACCTATCCGGCCCTGCTGCACCGGGTTCCCTGGCTGGCGATCTCCGGGGCGGTGGTCGCCCTGGGGCTCAACGACCGCAAGCCGGCGGTGACCGCGGCGGGCGTGGTGTCGATGGCCGCGGCCATGGCGGTGATCCTCAATGACCTGGGCATGGGACTGATGGCGGCGGCGGGCGTGTTCGCCGCCGTGGCGGTCGCGGCCCTGGTCGGCGGCTTCCTCCTGGGTCGGAGGACCAAGGCATGAGCTATCCTGTCCGCATCGGCGCCGTGGCCCTGCTGCTGGTCGCCCTGCTGGTCGGCCTGGTGGTGCGCGAGACCGCGGCCCGGACTCAGGGGACCGAACTTCGCTTGACGATGCAGGCGCTGGACCCCCGCGACCTCCTGACCGGCCACTACGCCGCCCTCGACTTCGGCCAGGCCCTGCCGCTCGGCGCCGCGTGTCCGACGGGCCTGGGGCCGGAGGACAAGCCCGGCTGGATCGCCTTTACGCCCGGCCCGGTCACGGCGCGGGTGACCGGATTCGCGGCTGACCGTGCGAGCGCCGCGCGGCTCGGCCCCATCGTCGCCAAGGGCAAGGCGTCGTGCTGGCGCGACACCAGCGACCTGAAGGGTCCGGGCCGCGTAGCCCTCGATCTCGGCGTCCGCCGTTTCCACGCCGACCAGAAGCGGGCCGAGGCCGTCGAGGCGGCCCTGCGCGGCCGCGAGCCTGGCGCGGCGATTGGTGTGCTCTCAGTGGGCAAGGACGGCAAGCCGCGCCTAAAAGGCGTGATCATCGCCGGTCAGCGCATGGACCTGGACTGGAAGTAGAACTCTCTACCTGCGCCCGAACAGCCGCTCGATATCGGCGAGCTTCAGCTCCACATAGGTGGGCCGGCCGTGGTTGCATTGGCCGGAATGGGGCGTCGCCTCCATCTGTCGCAGCAGGGCGTTCATTTCCGGCGCGGTGAGCCGTCGGCCAGCCCGCACCGAGCCGTGGCAGGCCATGGTCCCGCAGACCTCTTCCAGCCGCTCCTTGAGCGCCAGGGCCTGGCCGTTCTCCGCCAGGTCGTCGGCGATGTCGCGGACCAGGCCGGCGACGTCTGTCTCGCCCAAGAGGGCCGGGGTCTCGCGGACCAGGATGGCGCCTGGCCCGAAGGCTTCGACCACCAGACCCAGGGCCTCCAGTTCGTCGGCGCGGGCCGCGACCCGCTCGGCCTCTGCCGGGTCGAGCTCGACGACCTCGGGCAGCAGCAGGGCCTGGCGGGCGACGCCGCCGGCCGCCATCTCGGTCTTCATCCGCTCATAGACCAGGCGTTCGTGGGCGGCGTGCTGGTCGACGATGACCATGCCGTCGCGGGTCTGGGCGACGATATAGGTCTCGTGCACCTGGCCACGGGCGGCGCCGAGCGGATAGTCGATGGGATCGAACACCGCCTGCGGCGCCTCGGCGACGCCGGGCGGCGGGGCGGCTTCACTGTAGTCGGCGCGGGCCGAGACCTCGGTCAGGCCCGGCAGGGCCTGGGCGACGGCGGCGACGGCGGAGCGGTCCCAGCCGCCCATCTTCCAGGCCGAGAACCCTTGGGCCGACGGCGGCGGCACATAGGCCGGCGCATAGCCGCGCGGGGGCGGCGCGACCTGGGGCGTCAGCCCGCTCAGCGCATCGGCGGCGACGGTGGTGGAGGCCCGGTGCCCGGCGCCGGCCAAGGCGTGGCGCAGGCCGCCGACGATCAGGCCGCGCACCAGGGCCGGGTCGCGGAACCGCACCTCGGCCTTGGCCGGGTGGACGTTCACATCGACGTAGGACGGATCGAGCTCGAGATAGAGCGCCACCAGCGGGTGGCGGTCGCGGGCCAGGAAGTCGGCATAGGCGCCCCGCAGGGCGCCCTGCAGCAGGCGGTCGCGCACCGGGCGGCCGTTCACGAACAGGTACTGGTGGGCCGAGTTGCCGCGATTGTAGGTGGGCAGTCCCGCAAAGCCGGTCAGCCGGACCCCGTCGCGCTCGTAGTCGATGGCCAGCGCATTGTCCTGGAACTCCCGGCCCATGATCTGGGCCAGGCGCGCGAGCCGCCCCTCGGGGCCGGGCTTCTCCGCCGGCAGGCGCAGGGTGCGGCGGCCGTCGATGTCCAGGGAAAAGCCCACAGCCTCGTGCGCCATGGCCTGGCGCTTCAGCTCCTCGGCGATGGCCATGGCCTCGGTCCGCTCGGACTTCATGAACTTCAGCCGGGCGGGCGTGGCGTAGAACAGGTCGCGCACCTCGACCCGCGCCCCGTGCGGCCCCGGAAAGGCCGAGGGCGAGACCGCGCCGACCGCGCCGCCCTCGACCAGGATCGCGTGGGCGTCGGCCTGACCCCTGGCCCGCGAGCTGATCGACAGCCGCGCCACCGAGCCGATGGAGGGCAGGGCCTCGCCCCGGAAGCCGAGGGTCAGGATGTGCAAGAGGTCGTAGTCACCGGCGTCGTCCGGGGCGAGCTTGGAGGTGGCGTGGCGCTCGATGGCGACGGGCAGCTCCTCGGCGGTCAGGCCGCCGCCGTCGTCGGCCACCAGGATGCGGGTCAGGCCGCCGCCGTCCACCTGGACCTCGACCTGGGTCGCGCCGGCGTCGAGGGCGTTCTCCACCAGCTCCTTCACCGCGCTCGCAGGCCGCTCCACCACCTCGCCGGCGGCGATGCGGTTGACGGTTTCAGGGGGCAGGCGGCGGATCGGCATGGTCAACAGAGCTCCAGCTGATCAATATAGGACGATTCCGGGGGGGCGCCCGGACGGTGTCATATGAAGCAAGTTCTCTCAGGCCTTACGGCCGCACTCCTGATGGCGGCGCCGTCCGCCGCCCAGACCCCTGCGCCGCCGTCCAGCGACCCTGACGCGGTGCTGGTCGAGGAGCTGGTGGTCACGGCGCGCGAGCGCGGGCCGGCCTGGTGGCGGGTGTCCGATGGCGACACCACGGTCTATGTGCTGGGCGCGCCGTCCGGCATGGTCAAGGGCATGGCCTGGGACGACGCGGTGCTGGAACGGCGGCTGGCCGGCGCCAACCAGGTGATCCTGCCGTTCAACAATGTCGGTGTCGGCGTGTTCGGCGCGGCCGGCGTGCTGATCGATATCGCCCGGCTCAAGGCCAAGGCGCCCATCGAAGACACCCTCGCGCCGGCGCTGAAGGCCCGGTTCGTCGCCGCCCGCGAGGCCGTGGGCCAGCCGGCCAAGCGCTACGCCCTCAAGAACGGCCTGGCCGCGGGCATCTTGCTGGTCGCCGACTATCGCGATCACGCCCACATCAGCGCCGCCGAGCCGGCCAAGACCGTGGCGCGGATGGCCAAGGCCCGGAAGATCAAGACGGTGACCAAGGTCTATCCGCTGGGGCCGATCCTGGGGGCGACCCTGAGGACCAGCGCCCAGGCCCAGGCCGCCTGCCTGGATGACGCCCTGGACGAGGTGGAGGCCGGCTCGGCCAAGGCCCGCGCCGCCACCCAAGCCTGGGCCGATGGCGACGTCCGCGCGGCGCTCGACGGCGAGCGGGGCTATGAGAAGTGCCTGAATTCGGCGCCGGGCGCCTCGGATCTCGACGCCCGCATCAAGGCCGACGAGGCCGCCGCCATCGCCCAGGCGCTGAAGACGCCGGGCCACGCGGTGGCGGTGATTCCCCTGCGGCCCCTGTTGTCGCAAGGCGGCGTCCTGGACCGGCTGAGGGCGCAGGGCTTTGTGATCAAGACGCCGGGGGAATCCTAGGCGAACGGATGGCCCATAGGATGTCATCCCGGAAAGCGCGGAGCGCTTGTCCGGGACCCATATGCGCGGGGCAATCCGGAAAAATCTGAGTCTATGGGTCCCGGTCCTCGGCTGCGCCGAAACCGGGATGACACCAAGTGGCCGTCAGAGCTCCGAGAGGCTCATCTCGGGATCGTAGTCCACCCCGTCCACCGTCTTCACGATGGCCTGGCCACAGACCACGCGGTTCTGGGTCGGATCGAAGGTCAGGGTCGGGGCGCCATAGAGCTCCCAGCCCTTGTTCAGGGCCGCGGTGACGCGGTGGCAGAAGGACTTGTCGTCCGGGCCGGTCAGGTAGCGGTAGGCCCGCATCAGAGCCCCGGCAGCTTGAACCGGGTGGGCTTGGTGCGGGCGATGATCACCGGCTTGTCGCCGGTCACGGCCTTGATCTTGGCGTCCTCGGCGGCGGCGTCCACCGGCGCGGGGGCGTCGCCCTCGTTGGCGGCGGCGGCCACGGACTTCGGCTGACCCGGCTTCCAGAACATCACCTTGTCAGCCCAGGACTTGTCCTTGTGGGCCAGGTCGCCGTTCTCGTCGTCGACCACGAAACGGATCAGCGGATCGGCCTTCTCGGCGCCGGCCTTGGCCACGAACAGCTTCTCGCCGTCGGTGCGGTCCTGGGCCTCGCGGGCGCCCAGCAGGGCGGCGCGGGCGGCGCTCTCGGGCTGCAGCTCCTGGGGCCGCGGCTCGCCAGGCGCCGGCGGGCGCAGGGAGTAGTCCGGCGGCACCACCAGCGGGGCCTTGGCCACCACGCGGAACTCGTCCGGGGTGACCTTGGTCATGCCCAGGGCCTTACGGGTGGACTGACAGCCGCCCAGGCCCACGGCCCCGATCAGGGCGGTCGCGATGATCACTCGGTTCAGACGCATGAACAACTTCGCTCCGTAGGGCCGCCCCGGCCAGGAAGGACAGATCAGATAGCGCAAACGCGCGAGCCCGCCAACGCGCTTTAGGGTCCGATCATGGCGAGGGCGGGGCGGAACTACTTCGCGGGCGTGATCACCGGCATCAGCAGGTTCGAGGTCTTATAGGCCGCCACCAGGGCCGGTGTCGGGTCGTAGATGCGGATGGTGAGCTTGAAGTCGCCGGCCTTGGGCGAGGGCAGCCAGTTGCGGTCGAGGTCGCCGCCGGGCGCCGTCGGCTGGACCAGAACGTCCACCGAGCCGTCGGCGTTGCGCTTCAGGTCGTGGCGGCTGCCCAGCTCATAACGGTTGATCGGGTTGTCGATGAACTGGAAGCGCAGGGAGTCGTACATGGTCAGCGACCAGAAGCCCTGCTTGCCGGTCTTGGGCAGCTGGTCGGCGGTGAAGTGCAGGCGATAGGCCTGGCCGCCGTGCAGGGGCTGGCCGTTAGAGTCGAAGAAGTTATTGAAATAGATGGCTTCTTCCGGGTCATTGCCCATCAGCCCGACCAGGGCGTTGCCCGCCCGGGTGGCGTAGTCGAAGTCGAGCGTGTCCGATCCGCCGCGGTTGGCGGTCCAGCCGGTGGCGGTCTTCACCCCGCGCGCGCGGCGGATGTTGTTGATGACGAAGGGGCCGTCCTTCTCGGCTCGCAGAACGCCCGCGCGGGTCGCCTCGTCCAGGCTGTCGGGGTTGAAGGGCTTGCCGGGAACCAGGCCGATGCGGCGCATCATCGAGACCATGGCCGCATGTTTCGCGGGCGGCGGATTGTCGGCCATCAGGTCGGCCACCCGGCGGAAATAGGAGAAGTCGCCGCTATAGGCGGTGCGGGCCTTGGGGGCCGGCGGCTTGGGCGGGGTCGCGCTGGGGCCGCCATGCCAGTCGGCGAGCGCCGTCACCGACATCTGCTGCTGGTAGGCCAGCACCTTGGCCAGGTCCGCCTCGTCCTTCACCGCCACGCGGATGGCGACCGAGGTGGTGTTGGTGTTCATCCGCGCCAGGACGACGCCCTTGGGCAGCTTGCCGGTCCAGTTCGGGCCGACGAAGCCGATATTGATCGCCTTCCCGCCATTGATGCGGCTGGAATAGAGGTAGGGCAGGTTCTCGATATAGGCGTCCGCCACCTGGACCGAGGCGTAGCGGTCGGTGATCTCCGGCATGTGCAGGATGATGGGGCCGTTCGTCAGGTCCAGGCCCAGGCCCGTATAGACCGTGTCGTTGTTGGGGCTGTACGGGATGTCGCCCTTGGCGGTGGCCAGCTTGGTCATGTGGCCCAGCTGGTTGATGGGGGCGGCCGGCTCGTTGGGCACGGGACCGGTCAGGCGCTCGCGACGGACCCGCTCGCGCTCGGTCATGGTCAGCGGAAACAGGAAGACATAGGCCTCCATCGCCGCGGAATAGGCGTAGGCCTCGCGGGCCAGGGCGTCCTGGGTGGGCGAGGTCATGGAGAAGCTGGACAGCGGCTGGGCCGTGGCGGGGACGGCGGCGGCCAGGCTGGTGGCGGCCATCAGGACGGCGGCGAGGCGGCGGGCGGACATGGCGGTTTCCTCCGGTTGTTGAGGGGAAGCTAGGCCGGTCGAAGGGCGCACGCTTGACTTTGCGCGCCACGCCCCCACCGCTCATCCCCGCCTGCGCGGGAATGAGCGGAGTAGAATGTGACCCATCCCGGCCTGACCGGACTGCAAGATCTCGTCGCCGAACTCGGCGGCGGGGACCTGCTGACGTCCCTGAACCTCCCAGAAGGCCCGCCGCCCCCGGGCGCCTTCCAGCAGGCCCTGGGCCTGGCGGCGCGGCTCACGGGTCGTGAGGAGATCGGCCTGCTGCTGGCCCGCCGGCGCAGCCTGGAGACCCTGGGCGGCCTGGCGTCCCTGGTGGGCTCGGCGCCCACGGTGGGCGAGGCGGTGACCCAGCTGTTCGAGATGCTGCCGCGCAGCTTCTCGGGCGGAGTGCGCGGCTATGTGGAGCGGCGGGGGCCTGAGGCCCTGCTGGTGGGCCAGGTGGTCACCGCCGATCCGCCGGCCCTGGACCAGCAGGCCGACCACCTGGCGGGCGCGGCGGTGGGCCTGATCCGCCAGCTGACCCGCGCCGACTGGGCGCCGGAGGCGGTCTATCTGGTGCGCAAGGCGCCGGCCGATCCCGCCCCCTACAGCCGGTTCTTCGGGGCGCCGGTGCTGTTCGGCCAGGAGATGCAGGTGATCGTCGTGCGCCCCGCCCTGCTGGACGCGCCCGTCGCCCAGGCGAACCTAGCCCTCAACCGCGAACTGTTCGCCCAGCTGTCCAGCCGCGCGCGGGGCGACGGCCTGGCGGGCCTGGTGCGGGATCGGGTCTGGCGGGGCCTGACCAGCGGGGCCTGTACGGCGGCCGAGGTGGCGGCGGACCTGGGGACGCCCCTGCGCAGCTTTCAACGGCGGCTGGCGGCGGAGGGGACCAGCTTCTCAGCCATTCTGGACGCCGCGCGCGAGGCGCTGGCCCGGCGGCTGATGCGCCAGACCGCCCTGTCCCTGGCCGAGATCTCCGACGCCCTGGGCTTCGCCGAGCCGGCGGTGTTCACGCGCTTCTTCACCCGCCGGGCAGGGGTCTCCCCCAGCGCCTGGCGACGGGGTTAGGCTTCCGGCGACGGGTCCTTGCGGGCGGAATCCAGCAGCAGGCAGATGACGCCGATGGTGATGGCGCTGTCGGCGATGTTGAACACCCAGGGGAAGAAGCCGAGCTTGGTCACGTCGATGAAGTCGACCACCGCCCCGAACCGTGCGCGGTCGATGGCGTTGCCGATAGCCCCGCCGATCACCAGGCCCAGGCCCACGCCCATCCAGCTCCGGTCAGCCTTGCGCGCCCAGCCGATCAAGAGGCCCGCGACCACCACCGAAAAGGCCACCAGGCCCCAGCGGACAATGTCGTGGTTGGCCTTCAGGAGGCCGAAGCTGACGCCCTCGTTCCAGACCATGGTCAGGCGCAGGGGACCCGCCACCGGCACGGAGAAGCGCAGCGGCAGGTTCAGGCCCTCAAGGATCCAGGCCTTCACGGCTTGGTCGAGCACGATCACCCCGGCTGCGAGGCCGTAGGCGATCTTGCCGAGCTTGCTGACCGATTCAGCCATGGGTTCTGTCCCAGGCCGCGACGGCCTCGGCGTCGCGCAGGGACAGGTCCGGATAGCGCGGATCCGAGCCGACCTCGGGCAGGATGCGCCAGGAGCGGGCGCACTTCTGGCCCTCGGCCTTCTTGGGCTCGACGGCCACGCCCGCCACTTCGGCCAGGCGGAAAGCGTCCGCGGGCGCTTCGCCGGCGACCAGGGTCGCCTGGCTGGTCCGGAACACCTCGGCGGCGTCCAGACCCTCGAAGGCGGCCAGCAGGTCAGCATCGGCGATGTGCACCACCGGCGCGGCTTCCAGCGCCCCGCCCATCCGCTTTTCGCGGCGCTCGATCTCCAGGGCGCCGGTGACCACCGAGGTCACGGCCTGGACCTTGGCCCAGCGCTCGGCCTCGGCCGGGGCCAGCCATTCCTCGGGCGTCGAGGGGAAGACCCGCAGGCTGTTGGAGCCGGCGTCCGGGAACCGGGTCGACCAGGCCTCTTCCATGGTGAACGGGGTGAGCGGCGAGAGCCAGATGGTCAGGCGCTCGAACACCAGGTCCATCACCGTGCGCGCGGCCCGGCGGCGGAGGCTCTCGGGTTGGTCGCAATAGAGGGCGTCACGGCGAACGTCGAAGAACAGGGCCGACAGCTCGGTCTGGCAGAACTCCAGGATCGGCCGGGCCACGTCCTGGAACAGGTAGGCGTCGTAGGCCGCGCGCACCTGCTGATCCAGCTCCCGAAGACGGTGCAGGATGTAGCGCTCGAGCGGCGGCATGTTGTGATAGGGCACGCGCTCGGCGTCGGAGAAGCCCGCCAGGGCGCCCAGCAGGTAGCGCACGGTGTTGCGCAGCTTGCGATAGGCGTCCGAGGTGGTGGCCAGGATCGTCTTGCCGATCCGCTGGTCGTCCGAATAGTCGCACAGCGCCGCCCACAGGCGGATGATCTCGGCGCCGCTATCCTTGATCACCTGGTGCGGATCGACGGTGTTGCCCTTGGACTTGGACATCTTCTCGCCGTTCTCATCCATGGTGAAGCCATGGGTGAGCACCGCGTCGTAAGGCGCGCGGCCGCGGGTGCCGGAGCTTTCCAGCAGCGAGGACTGGAACCAGCCGCGATGCTGGTCAGAGCCTTCCAGATAGAGGTCGGCGGGCCAGCGGGTGTGCTCGCGGTTCTCAAGCGTGAAGGCGTGGGTCGAGCCTGAATCGAACCAGACGTCGAGGATGTCCTCGACCTTCTCGTAGCGGGCCGGGTCATGGCCGCCCAGGAAGTCGGTGACCGGCCGGGTGAACCAGGCGTCGGCGCCCTCGGCCGCGATGGCGGCGACGATGCGGGCGTTGATCTCCGGATCGACCAGCGGCTGGCCGGTCTCCTTGTCGATGAACATGGCCAGCGGCGCGCCCCAGGCGCGCTGGCGGCTGATCAGCCAGTCCGGGCGGCTCTCGACCATGGCGCGGATGCGGTTGCGACCGGTCTCGGGGTGGAAGGCGGTGGCGGCGATGGACTGCAGGGCGATCTCGCGCAGGGTCCGCCCGCCGGCTTCCGGCGTGCTGATCGGCTCGTCCATGCGGATGAACCACTGCGGCGTATTGCGGAAGATCACCGGCGCCTTGGAGCGCCAGGAGTGCGGATAGGAGTGCTCCAGCCGGCCGCGCGCGAGCAGGTTCCCGGCCTCGATCAGCTTTTCCATCACCGCGCCGTTGGCGGGGCCGAACTTACCGACCTTCTTGCCCTCGGTCTCCAGCACCTTCAGGCCGGCGAACAGGGCCACCTGCGGGTAATAGGCGCCGTCCGGATCGACGGTCTCGGGGATCTCGCGATGGCCGTGGGCCAGCCAGACCAGGTAGTCGTCTGCGCCGTGGCCGGGCGCGGTGTGGACAAAGCCGGTGCCGGCGTCGTCGGTCACGTGGTCGCCCGACAGCATCGGCACGGCGAAGCCGTAGTGCTCATGCAGGGCGGCCAGCGGATGGGCGCACACCATGCCCTGGCAGTCGACGGACTCCAGGCGCTTCCAGCTTTCGATCTTGGCGGCCTTGGCGACGTCGCCGGCCAGCTTGTCGGCCACGATCAGCTTGTCGCCCGGCTTGGCCCAGGGCTCGAACTCGAGCCCGCTCTCCATCGCCTCGACCTGATAGACGCCATAGGCGATGTCGGGATTGTAGCTGACCGCCCGGTTGGCCGGGATGGTCCAAGGCGTGGTGGTCCAGATCACCACGCTGGCGCCTTGCGCGGCGTCGGAGCCTTCGACCACCGGGAACTTCACCCAGATCGTCGGCGAGACGTGGTCGTGATACTCGACCTCGGCGTCGGCAAGCGCCGTGCGCTCCACCGGGCTCCACATCACCGGCTTGGAGCCGCGATAGAGCTGGCCGGAGACCACGAACTTGTGGAACTCGGCGACGATGGCGGCCTCGGAGCCGAAGTCCATGGTCGCGTAGCGGTTTTCCCAGTCGCCCAGCACGCCCAGGCGCTTGAAGCCGTCGCGCTGCACATCGATCCACTGGGCGGCGTAGGCGCGGCACTTTTCGCGGAACTCGGCCTTGGAGACCTCGTCCTTGCGGCGGCCTTGGGCGCGCAGCTCTTCCTCGATCTTCCACTCGATGGGCAGGCCGTGGCAGTCCCAGCCGGGCACGTAGTCGACGTCGTAGCCCAGGGCGAAGCGCGAGCGGACCACGAAGTCCTTCAGGGTTTTCTGCAGGGCGTGGCCGATGTGGATGGCGCCGTTCGCATAGGGCGGGCCGTCGTGCAGCACATAGAGCGGGGCGCCCGCCGCCTGCCGCTTGGCGCGGATGGCGTTATAGAGATCGGCCTCGGCCCAGCGGGCCAGGATCTCCGGCTCCTTCTGGGGCAGACCGGCCCGCATGGGGAACGGGGTGTCGGGAAGAAAGACAGTTTCGCGATAGTCGCGCGCAGAGGCGTCGTCGGCCATGGGACTTTCCAAGGAGGTTCGGATCAGGGGGCGGGAAGGCTTCCCGGCGTGCGCGCGTCCGGCGGCGTCACGCCGGGCGGCTAATTCGCGCGTTCATCCGAACCGAGGTCATGGCTGGGGCTGTAGCAGAGGCGGGCCTGGAACCCAACCCTTATGGGATGTTCCGCTCCTATCCCCGCTCACCCCGGCGAATGCCGGGGCCCAGATCGTATGGCGCTGAGCTTTGTCATCTGGATCCCGGCATTCGCCGGGATGAGCGGATTGGGAAGCCGTCAATCGGGTGCCAAATCCGCAATCCGGGAATAGGCTCGCCCCCAACGCCCCATCCGAGGGCGATCAGGGAGGACGCCCCATGGAGACTGTAAGCATCCGCTACATCGTGGCCGATGTGGACGCCGCCGCCGCATTCTACCGGGACCTGCTGGGCTTTGCCGTGGACTTCCAGGCTCCAGGCGCCTTCGCCATGCTGAGCCGCGGCGTACTGAAGCTGATGCTCAACCGGCCAGGCGCCGGCGGGGCGGGCGCGGCCATGCCGGATGGCGAGACGCCGGCGCCCGGCGGCTGGAACCGCTTTCAGCTGGTGGTCTCCGACCTGGCCGCCGAGGTGCAGCGCCTGAAGGCGGCCGGCGCGTCGTTCCGCAATGAGATCGTGCAGGGCAATGGCGGCCAACAGATCCTGCTCAAGGACCCCTCCGGCAACCTGATCGAACTGTTCCAGCCGCCAGGCGGCTAGCGTCCCTACCGCCGCCGTTCCCTTGGCGTGACGGTCAGGGTCATGCGGCGGCCCTGGCGGATGACGGCGACGTCGGTGGGCTTGCCGATGGACTGGGTGTCGAGCACCCGCAGCAGGTCGTCCAGGCCGGTCAGGGTCTGACCGTCGGCGGCGATCAGCAGGTCGCCGGGGGCCAGGCCGGCCTTGGCCGCCGGGCCGTTCGGATCGAGCGTCGTGATCCAGACCCCGAACAGCTGCTCCAGGCCCACGGCGCGGGCCAGGTCGCGGGGGATCGGCGCCTGCTGGGCGACGATGCCGATGGAGCCGCGCCGCACCCGGCCATGCTTGACCAGTTCGCCGACCACCAGGGCGGCGGTGTTGGAGGCGACGGCGAAGCACAGGCCTTGGGCGCCGGAGATCACGGCGGTGGCCACGCCCACGACCTCGCCGGCCGCATTGACCAGCGGGCCGCCGGAGGAGCCGGGATTGAGGGCCGCGTCGGTCTGGATCAGGTCCTCGATCAGCCGGCCGCGCTCGCCGCGCAGGGACCGGCCCATGGCCGAGACCACGCCCGCGGTCACCGTAGCCTCGAAGCCCAGCGGCGCGCCGATGGCGATGACCAGCTGGCCCCGCCGCAGGGCCTTGGAGTCGCCCAGCCGGGCGCTGGGCAGGCTGACCTGCTGGTCGATGCGCAGCAGGGCGAGGTCGGTGTCGGGATCATCGCCGATCACCCGGGCGCTGAGCGAGCGGCCGTCCAAGGCCACCACCTCGGCCTGGTTGGCGCCGCGCACCACATGGCTGTTGGTCAGGACCAGGCCGTCGGGCGCCAGGATGATCCCGGAACCGACGCCCTCGGCCCCATAGGGTCCGGTCCAGGGATGCACCCGCACCACGGCGGGGCCGACCCGGTCGACGGCGTCGACCACGGCCTTGGAATAGGCGTCCAGCAGGGCCCCGTCAGAGGGCGGGGTCAGGGGCGCGGCCTGGGTGATCACCTGGGTGTCGGACCAGGCGAAGGTGGCCTGGCCGGCCTTGGCCGCCGGGAAGGCGAAGGATGGCGGAAGCCGCCGGCGCCGGCGGCGCGCGGTGGCGAAGGTCGCGTATTTCAGTCCCTTGATCGGCACGGGACAGCCCATCCCCTTCAGAAGTCGGGCAGGAGCAGCTCTCGCGCCTTCCGGGCGTCGGCCATCACCTGCTCGGTCATGACCTCAAGGTTAACAAACTTTTGCTCGTCGCGCAGGAACTGGATCAGGTCGGTCTCGATGACCTGGTCGTAGATGTCCTCGTCGAAGTCAAAGAGCCAGACTTCCAGCCGGGGCGCGATCACCCCGGTGACGGTGGGATTGACCCCGATATTGGCCACGCCGGCGATCTCGCGGCCGTCGGGCAGGCGGGTGCGGGTGGCGTAGACGCCGAACCGCGGGGTCACATAGTCGCCCAGGGCGACATTGGCGGTGGGAAAGCCGAGCTGGCGGCCGAGCTGGCGGCCATGCTCCACCACGCCTTCGATGGCGAAGGGCCGGCCCAGGATCTGGGCGGCGACGTCCGGCCGGCCGCTGCGCAGGGCCTCGCGCACGCCCGTGGAGGAGAACTTGGCCGCCCCGTCGCTGACGGCTTCGGCCACGGAGACGGTGAAGCCCATCTCCGCCCCATAGGCGCGCATGATCTCCGGGCTGCCGGTGCGGCCCTTGCCGAAGGAGATGTCGAAGCCGACCGCGACGTGACGGATCCCCAGCCCCTGGTGCAGGACCTGCTCGGCGAACTGCCGGTCGGTCAGGTTCACCATCTCCTCGTCGAAGGGCAGGATGTAGAACAGGTCAACGCCCAGGGCCTCCAGGGCGCGGGCCTGCTGGTCCGGCGTCATCAGGCTGAAGGCCGGCGCCTGGGGCTGGAAGATCCGGCGCGGATGGGGATCGAAGCTGATGACCCCGAGCGGCGCGCCCGTGGTCATGGCCGCGCGGGCGGCCTCGGCGATCACCTGCTGGTGGCCGCGATGCACGCCGTCGAAATTGCCCAGGGCGACGGCGGCGCCGCGGTCGGCCTCCGACAGGCCCTTCCAACTGCGGACAATACGCATGGGGCTCAAGCGTCTCCGCCCGGCTTGCGCGGAACCATGATCACCGCCTCGCCGTCCACCACGGTCTTGCCGGCGACCGTGCAGACCGTGGCGATGGTCGCCTGGCCGCGCTTGTCCTCCAGGGCGGTGATTTCGACCCGCACCGCCACCTCGTCGCCGATCTTCACCGGCCGGCGGAAGCGCAGGCTCTGGGACAGGTAGATGGCGCCCGGCCCCGGCAGCTGCATGCCGATGACCGCGGAGATATAGGCGGCCGACAGCATGCCGTGGGCGATCCGGCCGCCGAACGGCGTGGTCTGGGCATAGGCCTCGTCCAGGTGGACGGGGTTCGCGTCCCCCGATACGGCGGCGAACGCCTCGATGACCTCGGCCGTGACCAGGCGCGTGGTCTCGGCCGTCTGACCGACCTGCAAATCCTCGAAGAACAGTCCCTGCACCGGCGCCCCTCTCATCTGTGCGGGCTCTCCTTAACCCCCCGCGCGGCCTAAGCGAAGCCTTCTGGACGAGATGGGATCGCCCCGGCAGTGTGGCGAGGCCCGTCGCGTCCCGTGGAGATTGAAATGCGCCCTTTGGCCTTGGTCCTGGGATTGGCGCTGTTGAGCGCCTGTTCGCAACCGGCGGCCCCCGCCAAGCCGCCGCCCGCGCCGGCGGCCGCAAAGCCCGCCGAGATCTCAGGCGTGCTCACCTTCGAGGGCGTGCTGCCCTGCGCGGACTGTCCGGGGCTGAAGACCGAACTGGTCCTGACACCCAAGGGTGAGGGCTGGGCCGAGGGGACCTATCGCCTGACCGAGACCTATCTGGAACGCGGCGGGCCGATGGTGACGACCGGCGACTGGACCACCCTGCGCGGGGACGCCTCCGACCCCGACGCCACCGTCTATCAACTCGATCCCGACAAGCCTGAGGGCCGTCGCGCCTTCCTGCGGGTCGGCCAGGATGAGGCGCTGCGCATCCTGGACGGCGACATGAAGACCCTGCCGCCGGGCCTGCCGGACCGACTGGAGCGAAAGCGCTAGCCTACCAGACCAGGTCGGCGATGGCGTAGGTGGCCCTCAGGCCCTGGGCGGCCAGCAGCCGCTCGACGGCTTCGGCGTCCAGGCCATCGGCGCCGATGGTCTCGGCCCCGTGGATGCCGCTGGCGACGAACAGGATGTCCAGCCCCTGGTCGTTGGCGCCCTTCACGTCGGTGGGCAGGCCGTCGCCGATGCACAGCACCCGCGACCGGTCGATCTTCCGGCCCAGCAGGGCCTCGGCCTCGCCCAGGCACAGGCCGTAGATGGGGGCGAAGGGCTTGCCGGCCATGATCACCTCGCCGCCCATCTGGGCGTAGAGCTGGGCCAGCGCCCCGCCGCAGGGGATCAGCCGGTCGCCCCGCTGCACCACCAGGTCCGGATTGGCGCAGATCAGCGGCAGCTTGCGGGTAAGCGCCGCCTCGAAGCGGCCGCGATAGTCCTCGGCGGTCTCGGTCTCGTCGTCATAGGGACCGGTGACCGAGATGAAGGCCGCATCGTCGGGCGTGGTGGTGAAGGTCAGGTCCAGGCCTTCATAGAGCGGGGCGTCGCGGTCCGGGCCGATGGTCCAGGCCGGGCCGGGCGCGCGAGCGCTGAGCAGCAGCCGGGTGGCGTCGCCGGAGCTGACGAACACCGACCAGCTGTCCCGAGGCACCTTCAGATCGTCGAGCTGGCTGTGCACGGCGGCCGAAGGGCGCGGCGCGTTGGAGATCAGCACCACGGGGCCCACCTCGGCCCGCCAGCGGGCAAGCGCCCCGGTGGCCGGCGGGAAGCTCTCGCGGCCATTGTGGATCACCCCCCAGACGTCGGAGAGGATCACATCATAGCGCCCGACCAGGTCGGACAGGCCGGAGAGGAGTAGGGGCTTGCTCATAGGCCGAGGCGCTAAAGGCCCGCGCTCGCCTGGTCAATGGTCGGGCTTCAGCCGACCATCCGAGAGCGGCGGCGGATATTGGTCCGCAGGTTGGTGCGCAGGAACTCGGCCGGCGGATCGGTCTCGGCCAGCAGCTGGTCGCGGATGGCGCGGGGCTCGCCGAACAGGTGACCCTGGCCGTACTGGATATCGAGCTCCAGGATGTCGACGATCTGACGCTCGGCCTCGACCTTCTCGGCGATGATCTCCACGCCGTAGCGGCGGGTGAGCGACGAGAAGTCCTGGGCCGCCAGGTCCGGGATGGAGCGCAGCACCAGGCCCTCGTCGGTGTCCTGCAGCTGCTCCAGCAGGAACTGGGCGCCGATCTTCAGGAACTTCACGTCCGAGCGGGCCAGGTCCTGGAAGTCGATGTCCAGGTCCACGACCTTGTCGAGGCTGAAGCGGAAGCCGAGGTCGGCCAGCTTGGCCATGTTCCGGGCCTCGACAGCGCCGCGGGAGTCGAAGGCCGCCTGGCCGAGTTCGAAGATCAGGGCGCCGGCCAGGTCGCGGTTGGCGGCCAACAGGTCTAGGAACTGCGGGAAGAAGGTCTCGTCCGCCAGGCTGGCCGAGGAGACGTTGCAGAAGATCCCGACCTTGCGGTCGGTCTTGGCCAGACGGCGCACGATCTGCACGCAGCGGAACAGCAGCAGGTTGTCGATGGCGGTGACCAGGCCTTCCGGCTCGGCGACCGACAGGTACTCGGCTGGCATCATCACCCGGCCGGTCTCATCGCGCAGGCGCGAGAAGCTCTCGTAGAAGACCGTCCGGCGCTGGGGCAGGCCGACGATGGGCTGCAGGTAGAGGTCGACGCGGTTGTCGGCCAGGGCCTCGCGCACGGTCTCGAGCAGGGCGGCGGAATGGCGGCCGGCCGGCGTGGCGGCATGGACCGGCGGGGCGCTCATGCGCTCCTCCAGCCGCTGGCTCATCCGCTGGACCAGGTCCTCCAGCATCTGCACTTCGCCCGACAGCTCCTCGCTGCGGCGGAGCGCATCGTCGGCGACGGTGGAGACGATCTCGGAGATACGGGCGTCCAGCTTCTCCATCTGGCCCAGCATGATGCGGTGGGCCTGGCGGATCTGGTCGATCTCCTTGCGCAGCCCTTCGGTCTCCAGCGCCCGGCCGATCAGGCCGTGGAAGGTGAAGCACAGGGCCAGCATGCCTACGAGCCCGGCCACGCCCGCGCCCCATCCGCCCCCGTTGCGCCACAGCGACAGGGCCAGGATCAGGGCCAGGCTGAGATAGCTGGCCGACAGCAGGGGCAGGGTCAGACGACGCATCGTTCCGCCGGTTCGAATCGCCAGCAGTATCGGCTGGGCAAGCCCATCAAGTCGAATGATTAACAGTCGCAGAGAGTTGGCCATGGGCAATACGCCCACAACTACCGCTCATCCCCGAGCAGGCGGGGATGAGCCGAGGCGGATCAGCGCGTCGGAACCGGGGTGTCGCCGCGGTAGTCGTAGAAGCCGCGGCCGGACTTGCGGCCCAGCCAGCCGGCCTCGACGTACTTCACCAAGAGCGGGCAGGGCCGGTACTTGGAATCGGCCAGGCCCTCATAGAGCACGTTCATGATCGACAGGACGGTGTCCAGGCCGATGAAGTCGCCCAGTTCCAGCGGCCCCATCGGGTGGTTGGCGCCCAGCTTCAGGGCCGTGTCGATGGCGTCCACCGTGCCGACGCCCTCATACAGGGTGTAGATCGCCTCGTTGATCATCGGCACCAGGATCCGGTTGACGATGAAGGCCGGGAAGTCCTCGGCGTTGGCGGTGGTCTTGCCCAGCGACCTGGCGAAGTTGACGGCGGTCTCGTAGGTGTCCGCGCCGGTGGCGATGCCGCGGATGATCTCCACGAGCTTCATCAGCGGCACCGGGTTCATGAAGTGCAGGCCGATGAACCGCTCGGGCCGGTCCGAGGCCGAGGCCAGGCGGGTGATCGAGATCGACGAGGTGTTCGAGGCCAGGATGGTGTTGGCCGAGAGGTGCGGCGTGAGCGCCTTGAAGATCGACTTCTTGACCTCTTCGTTCTCGGTCGCGGCCTCGATGGCGATGTCGGTGGCCCCGATCATCTGCAGCTCGGGGGCGGCCTTGAGCCGGTTGGTCGCCGCGTCCATCTCGTCCTGGGTGATGATCCCCCGGACGACCTGGCGGGTCAGGTTGTGCTTGATCTGGCCGAAGCCCAGCGAAATGCGGTCTTCGCTGACGTCGTGCAACAGCACGTCATATCCGCCCAGCGCGCAGACATGGGCGATGCCCGCTCCCATCTGACCCGCGCCGATGACGCCGACCGACTTGATTTCCGCCATTTCGACAAAGCCTCAAAACTTTGCGCGGCGCCCCCCGGCCACCGCAGATGTGGCGCGCTTTCTAACATGGCCTTGCGAGCCGCCGCCAAGCCTTTTGCTGCGACGCAGCGTAGCCGCCCCACCTTGCTGTGGCGCCGGGGCCTCGGTTTCAATCCAGGGCTGTGTCTCGACCCATGAAAAAGGGGCGGGCCTTGCGGCGCCGCCCCTGATCCTTGGGACCCGTGAAGGGCCGGTCGGCTTACTTGCCGGCGGCGGTCAGGGCGTCCATCAGTTCCGGCACGGCGGCCTTGTAGTCCGCCACCAGGCCGAAGTCGGCGACCTGGAAGATCGGCGCGTCGCCGTCCTTGTTGATCGCGACGATGACCTTGGAGTCCTTCATCCCGGCCAGGTGCTGGATGGCGCCCGAGATGCCGATGGCCACGTACAGTTCCGGGGCGACGACCTTGCCGGTCTGGCCGACCTGGTAGTCGTTCGGGGCGTAGCCGGCGTCGACGGCGGCGCGGCTGGCGCCCACGGCTGCGCCCAGCTTGTCAGCCAGGGGCTCGATCACGCGCTGGAACTCTTCGGCCGAGCCCATGGCGCGACCGCCGGAGACGACGATCTTCGCGCCGGTCAGTTCCGGACGCGCCGACTTCACCAGCTGCTGGTCGACGAAGGTGGTCTTGGGCGCGCCGGCGCCGGCGCCGACGGATTCGACCGAGGCCGAGCCGCCTTCACCCGCCGCCTTGAAGGCGGTCGGACGCACGGTGATGACCTTCTTGGAGTCCGAGGACTGCACGGTCTCCAGCGCGTTGCCGGCGTAGATCGGACGCACGAAGGTGGAAGCGTCCACGACCTCGATGATTTCCGAGATCTGGGCGACGTCCAGCTTGGCCGCGATGCGGGGGCTGAAGTTCTTCCCCTGCGAGGTGGCCGGGGTCAGGATCGCGTCGTAGCCGCCGGCCAGGGAAACCGCCAGGTCGGTGACGGCTTCGGCCAGGCCTTGGCCCAGGGCGTCGCTGTCGGCCAGCAGAACCTTGCGCACGCCGGCGATCTTGGCGGCGGCGTCAGCCGCGGCCTTGGCGTCCTTGCCGGCCACCAGCACGTCCACATCGCCGGAGACGGCGAGGGCGGCGGTGACGGTCTTGTGGGTGTTGTCCTTCAGCGACGCGTTGTCGTGATCGGCGATGACGAGAACAGCCATTAGAGCACCCCAGCGGTCTTGAGGTTGGAGACCAGGTCAGCGGCGGTCTCGACCTTGATGCCGGCGCTGCGCTTGGCCGGCTCGGTGACCTTGACCACCTTCAGACGCGGCGCGACGTCGACGCCCAGCGAACCGAGCTCCTTCACGTCGAGCGGCTTCTTCTTGGCCTTCATGATGTTCGGCAGAGACGCATAGCGCGGCTCGTTCAGGCGCAGGTCGGCGGTGATGATCGCGGGCAGGGCCACTTCGATCGTCTGGATGCCGCCGTCGACTTCGCGGCCGACCTTGGCCTTGTCGGCCGACAGCTCAACCGTGTTGGCGAAGGTCGCCTGCGGCCAGTCGAGCAGGGCCGCCAGCATCTGGCCGGTGGCGTTGTTGTCGCCGTCGATGGCCTGCTTGCCCATCACGACCACGTTCGGCGACTCTTCGCCGATCACGGCCTTGAGCACCTTGGCCACGGCCAGGGGTTCGAGATCCTGGTCGGTCTGGACCAGGATCGCGCGGTCCGCGCCCATGGCGAGGGCGGTGCGCAGGGTTTCCTGGGCCTGGGCCGGGCCGATCGACACGGCGACCACCTCGGTGGCGACGCCCTTTTCCTTAAGACGGACGGCCTCTTCGACCGCGATCTCGCAGAAGGGGTTCATGGACATCTTCACATTGGCGAGGTCCACGCCGGATTGGTCCGGCTTAACCCGGGCCTTGACGTTGTAGTCGATCACCCGCTTTACGGGGACGAGCACCTTCATGGCTTCGCTAGCGCCTCAAATTGCATTGCGGAAAAAACTGAACGGCTGCGGCATAACGTTTCCGACGAGCTTTGCAAGCTTGGGAACGTACGGCGCCGCCCGCATTTTGGACGCAAGGCCCCGATAGGGGACTGGCCGCCACAGCAGATTGGTCTTCGATGAACCCGGTCATCCCCCGCCTCGCCCGCCTGTTCCTGATCGCCTTTGCGGGCGTCGTCGCCCTCATCGTCGTGGTCCAGATCGTCTGGATCAATCCGGGCAAGCGCTGCGAGGAAGCCGGCAACTGGTGGGACTGGCGCGGTCGCGCCTGCGCCCGTCCCGTCCTGATCTCGGACATCACCGGGCGGGTGATCGATACGCCGGAGGCGCGCGCCGCCGCCAAGGATCATGCGGCCAGCCAGAAGGCCGCCGCCAGCAAGGCGGCGCCTGAGGCGGTCAAACCCTAACGCGTCGCCCCGGACTTCCAGAAAACCTCGGCCGCGCCGCCGTCATTGGCTGTGCGGGCGGCGACAAACAGGAAGTCCGACAAGCGGTTGAGATAGCGCAGGGCGGGCGCGCTCACCGGCTCGCCCGAGGCCGCCAGGGCCACCGCCGCACGCTCGGCGCGCCGGGCCACGGTCCGGGCCAGATGCAGGGCCGCGGCCGCTGGAGTTCCGCCCGGCAGGACAAAGGATTGGAGCGGCGGCAGCGCGGCGTTGAGCGCGTCGATCTCGGCCTCCAGCCGCGCCACCTGGCTGTCCAGGATGCGCAGCACCGAACCCTCGGCCTCGTCGGGTTTCGCCGGGGTCGCCAGATCCGCCCCCAGGTCGAACAGTTCGTTCTGAATCCGGGCCAGCATCGCATCCAGCGGCTGGCCGGCGGTGTGCAGCCGCGCCAGGCCCAGACAGGCGTTCGCCTCGTCCACCTCGCCATAGGTCGCGACCCGGGCGTCGGACTTGCTCACCTCGGCGCCGGTCGCCAAGCGCGTCATGCCGGCGTCGCCGGTGCGGGTATAGATGCGATTGAGGGTGACCACGGTCAGCCCTGGTGCCGCCACCAGGCCCCAGCCACCAGCAAGGCCACCGCGATGGCCTGCATGACCACCCGCAGCCGCATGAGCTTGTTCGAGTAGGATCGCCCGAAGTCGCCTCCGCGGAACAGGGCGTAGAGGCCAAAGCCCAGCGAAAGGACGACGCCGGCGAGGGCGACGGGAATCAGGATGTTGAACAGGTGTTCCATCCCGCCAATTTAGGCGTCCGCTCGAGGCCGCGCCATACCCCTGGCGAACCAGGTCGCCCGGCGTTCCACGAGCATGCTCACTGATTGGTGTTCGCCCGACACTGGTGGCCGAATTTCCGAAATCTGCTTGGTTTGACTGGAAAACCTGTCCGCCTGCGGCATCCCGTCGCGGAAAGTTCGCCCTTGCTTCCTCGGGGCAAGCCCGTCACAAGGCTTTCCACCTAACACGTTCGCTGATCGTGATCGCCAGATCCCGGTAATGGACATGTTCGGTGAACACGTTCTACTCTTAGGACGAGCTTATGACGACCCTGATTGGCTCCCGGTGGCTCCGGCCAGCGCGCATTGATTTATTTGATTTTATGGGCGCGGAGCTCCGCTGGTCGGAGGTCGGCCAAGGAATTTTGGATACCCGTTGCGTAGAGATCCCAAGGCGGGCGAACGCGATTTGCGAGAGGCTCGAGGTCTGATGAAACACGTTTCCGGCGCCCTGAAGGGTGAGTTCGAACCCACTGTGCGCGTGCCGACCCGCCGCGCCCTGGCCAAGCAGCAGACCCGCGCCAAGGTGCTGGCCGCCGCGCGCAAGCTGTTCTCGGAATCCGGCTATGAGGGCGCGACCATCCGCGACATCGCCGCCGCCGCCGGCATGTCCACGGGCGCGGTGTTCGCCAACTTCACCGACAAGTCCGACCTGTTCCGCGAGATCATGTTCACCGACATGGTCACCCTGGCCGAGGCCATGCGCGACGCGGCCAACCGCGGCAAGACGGTGGAGGACGCCCTGATGCGGGCCTTCACGGTCGGCTACAGTTTCTACAAGGGCCAGCTGCCCTTGGCCCGCGCCGCCTTCAGCGTGTCCTGGTCGCCCGAGGAAGGGGTGGAACTGCGCTTCAGCGCCGCCGCCAAGGCCCTGCGCGAGCTGATCACCGAGCAAGTGCAGCTGGGCGTGGAGCGGGGCGAGCTGTCCCAGGAGGCCGAGGTCAAGCTGCGCGGCGACATGCTGTTCGACGCCTATCTCGCCAACTATCCGGAAGCGATCTTCCTGGGCTGGAGCCTCGAGGCTCTGCAGGCCCGGTCCAAGGACCAGATCCGAGTGATCCTGGCCGGCGCCCGCCGCGGCTGAGATCGCGCGGCGCGGACGTGGGGGTGACGCCTCCCCGCGACGTCTAACCCTTCAGAAGGATGGGGGCGCCTGCGTCCCCATCCCGCAAGGGGATAAATGTTGAGCGTCAGGAAGTCCCAGAAGGAAGCCACCCGCCAGCGTGTTCTCGACGCGGCCCGGGACCTGTTCGAGACCCAGGGCTACGAAGAGACCACCGTGCGCGAGATCGCGCGCCGGGCCGAGGTGGCGGTGGGCAGCGTCTTCACCACCTTCGCCTCCAAGGGCGACATCCTCAGCCAGGTGATGGCCGACCGGCTGGAAGAACTCTACGCCGAGCTGGACCGGGTGGCGCCGCATCTGCGCGGCAATGTCGCCGACCGCCTGCGGTCCCTGTTCGCCATCCATTTCGCCTTCGAGACCCGCCGCACCAAGCTGTTCCTGGCCCACATCGCGGCGGCCTATGACTGGACGCTCGGCCCCTCGACCCGGCCCTATGGCAAGAACCCGCGCCTGCGGCAGGTGATCAAGGACTGCCTGGCCGAGGGTGTCGCCCGCGGCGAGATCGGTGCGGACCAGGACCTGGACCTGATTGTCGACGCCCTGATGGGGATCTATGCCTGGACCTACCGCCTGGCCGCCTGGGAAGGCGCCGACGCCGAGGAGATGAGCGCGGTGTTCGATCGCCAGGTCGGCCTGCTGGCCCAGGGCTTCGCCCCGCGCGTCGCCGGCTGATCAGTTCGCGCCGTCCAGCAGACGGCGCGCGATCACCTGGGCCTGGATCTCTCCGGCCCCTTCAAAGATGTTCAGGATGCGGGCGTCGGCCAGGAGCCGGCTGACCGGCTGCTCGACGGCGAAACCTGTGCCGCCATGGATCTGTACGGCGTTGTCGGCGGCGGCCCAGGCGACCCGCGCGCCCACCAGCTTGGCCATGCCGGCCTCCAGGTCGCAGCGCCGGCCCTCGTCCTTGGCGAAGGCGGCGAACCAGGCCAGGCGACGCGCGCCGAGCAGCTCGGCGGCCATCATGGCCAGCTTGTTGGTCACGCGCGGAAACTCGGCGATGGCCTGGCCGAACTGGTTGCGCTCAAGCGCATAGTCCAGGGCGATGTCCAGCGCCGCCTGGCCGACCCCGATGGCGCGGGCCGCGGTCTGGATCCGGGCGCTTTCGAAGGTCGCCATCAGTTGGGCGAAGCCCTGGCCGGGCTGGCCGCCCAGCAGGTTGGCCTCCGCCACCTCAAAGCCGTCGAAGGCCAGCTCGTACTCCTTCATGCCGCGATAGCCGATGACCCCGATCTCGCCGCCGCTCATGCCGGGCGCCGGGAAGGGATCGGCGTCGGTCCCGCGCGGTTTTTCCGCCAGCAGCATGGACAGGCCGCGATGGTCCTTGGAGGCCGGATCGGTGCGCACCAAAAGGGTCATCAGGTCGGCGCGGGCGGCGTGGGTGATCCAGGTCTTGGCCCCGGTCACCTTCCAGGCCCCGTCCTCCAGCACCGCGCGGGTGCGCAGCGAGCCCAGGTCAGAGCCGGATTCCGGCTCGGTGAAGACGGCGGTGGGGATGATCTCGCCTGAGGCGATGGCGGGCAGCAGCCGGGCCTTCTGCTCCTCGGTGCCATTGGCCAGGATCAGCTCGGCGGCGATCTCTGAGCGGGTGCCCAGCGACCCGGTCCCGATCCAGCCGCGCGACAGGGCCTCGGAGACCACGCACATGGCGATCTTGCCCATGCCCGCGCCGCCATAGGCCTCCGACACGGTCAGGCCGAACACGCCCAGGTCCGCCAGCTCCTTCAACAGCTCCAGCGGGATCAGCTCGTCGCGCAGGTGCCAGCCGTGCGCGAAGGGGGCGATGCGCTCCGCGGTGAAGGCGCAGAACTGGTCGCGGACCTGGTCCAGGGTCTCATCCAGGCCGCTGGCCTCCAGGGACGGCCGGCCGCGAGCCTCGGCCAGCAGCTCGACGATCCGGGCCTTCACCGCCTGGGAGGCGCCAGGCCGCAGCCGGGTGATCAAGGGCGCCAGGGCCTGGGCGTCCACGTCCAGGTCGCCGGGCCGGAACATCTCGCCCTGGTTCATCGGCACGCCGCCGACCAGCTGGCTCAGATATTCGAAGGCCAGCAGCTGGGCAGGCAGGGCCTCGGCCTCGCCGAACCGGCCCTGGGCGCTGAGGGCGCCCGCCCAGGCGGCGGTCTGGCGCAGGGTCTCGGCGTAGGAGGCCGCCCAGGCCAGGCCATGGGCCACATGCTGTTCGGCGTCCAGCAGCTTGCGGTCGACCCGGCCGTCCGGCGCCACGCGGCCGGCGACAGCTTCGCGCAGGCGCGCCGCCAGGCCCTCGGCCTCGCGGGCGGCGTCGTTCAGGAGAGAAACAAGGTCGGGCAGGATCAGGTCGGCGCTCATGGCGCGACCATAGGGGCCTTGCGGTGCGTCAGCCAAGCCGGCCGATCAGGCCGCCGCCGCGGCCTCGCCCTCGGGCCAGTCGCCCAGGCCGATATCGATGTCACGCAACAGCTCGCAGGCCTCGGCGCCGGTGGCCTCGACCTTGATTCCGATCGGATAGCGTCGGCGCCAGTAGGTGGCGAAGTGCGACAGCGCCCCCATGCGCTCGCCCAGGCGGAAGAACAGGGCCGGCGCCGCGGCCAGGAACTCGCGGAAGGTGCGTGGGTCGCCCTGCTCGGTCAGGTCCGAGAAGGCCTTGTCATAGACCGCCAGCAGCTGGGCCGCGGCGGCCAGGTCCTGGGACAGGCTGCGGCGGATCCGGTCCTGGCCGGCCTCCACATACTTGCCGATCAGGGGCGGGCAGGGGTCCAGCAGCACCAGCCGGCCCAGTTCGGCCGAGGCGATGTTGGTCTGCGACTTCAGCTGGGTCAGCAGGCGCTTGTAGTAGAGGAAGCCCTTCCAGGCGAAGACGCCCTCGCGGAAGGCGCCCGGCTCCAGGCCGAAGGTCAGGCGCAGGGGCTCCAGCCGAGGATCGTCCTGGGCCGACATGATCGCGCCCACCAGCTTCGCGGTCTGCTCGACCTTGCGCGCGCCGATGGCCAGCATGACCAGCCGGGCCACCTCGTCGATGATAAAGGCGCGGACCGCCTCGACCTCGTTGGCGGTGATCGGCGCGTAGCAGGGCGCCACCCCCAGCCCCAGGCGGCTCAGCTGCTCGCGCACCAGGAAGGGGTCGAAAGCCGGCAGTTCGTCCAGGGCCTGCAGCACGGTGAGGTCGGCGTGGAAGGCCGGGCCTTCATCGGCTGCGCATCCCTTGGCCAGATCCTCGCGCCAGCCCGAGCGGCCCAGCACGATCACCGGCCCGGCCACGCCGCCGATCCCGGCCAGGTGAACGCGGGTGGTGACGGGGGCCTCGCCGCCCGGCCGGTGCTTGACCAGCACGGCGTTGTTCAGGGCCCAGGCGCGGAACAGGGGCTGCTCGCGCCAGACGGCTGCGCCGCCCCATTCGCGGCCCACCTCCGCCAGGTTCAACACCCGGCACGTCGACGCCGCCGCCTCAAGATTGGCGAGGCTCCGGGCGACCGAATTCGGGGGCGCGGACGCTGCGGCTGAACTGGCGCTCATCGGGTTCCTGCTGGATGGGGAACCCCTTATGCGCCCAGCTTGGTTGGCCGCTCCTTAACCGAGGCCTCACCCGAGGCGGTTTTCCCACCCCTGGGCGCGGCCAGACGACGCAGGCCCCATTTTCGGCCGTCGCGCCCTACCGCGCGAAAGGATCGTCCAATAGGCCGTCCAGGAAGTCGAACACCGCCGCCTTGGTGAGCGCATGAGGAATGGCCGAGAAGTGATCGCAGCCCGGCACAGTCACGGCGTGGCCATAGGGGAACAGCTGGGCCAGCTCTTCCGGATCGCCAGCCGGCTCGTCCCGCTGGCCGGCCACCACCAGAACCGGCATGGGCAGGGTGCGCATGCCGTCCACGTCGTGCGGCGGGTTCACCGTCTCGGTGCAGCAGGCCAGGGCCTCAAGGTCCTCGCCCTGTTCGTCGGCGAACTGGCGGAAGCTGCGCAGCATCGGCTCGGTGATGGTCTCCGGATCGGCTGCGCGCATGGCCTGCGCCATCGTCATGCCGGCGTCACCCAGGCTGCGCTCGCCGATCAGCTTGCCGCCCACCCCGCCTACGATCAGGTTCGACACCCGGTCCGGCGCGGCGATGGCGGTGGCCAGGGCCGTCCGCGCGCCCATGGAATAGCCGAACAGGTCGACCCGCTGCAGGCCCAGATGATCGAGAAGGGCGATGACGTCGGCGGCCAGCCGGGCGCGCTCATAAGCCTCTGGCGCGTGGGGCTTTTCACTCTCCCCATGACCCCGCTGATCCAGGGCGATGCAGCGGATCCGGCGGCGCTCGAAGGCGGCGTACCAACCCGTCCTGCGCCACCCCTCGTGGCGGTTCGACGAGAAGCCGTGAACCAGGACGATGGTCCGGTCGGCGCCCCCCGGAGGGCTCATGTCGTCGAAGGCGAGTGTCACGCCCTGGGATAGAAAAGTGGACATGGGTTTTAACGGCTCGGTCAGAAAACAGAGTTACTACAAACTACCCAGTTCGGGTGCGGCCTTGCGCCGCGGAGGGGTTTGAATGTCGGCGCAGGAAACGGCCAAGACAATCATCGCCACAATGACCCGGATCGACCGGGCCACCAAGCGCGCCATGCGCGAGCGCGACCGCAAGGCCCGCGCCGCCGGCCGTGAAAAGCGCAGTGAGGCCGCCCCCGACAAGGCCATCGCCTACGACAAGCTGTTGCAGCGTCTGACCCGCGCCCACTGTGTGAAGTACGAGCGCAAGGATTGGAACGAGATCGCCCGCCGGGGCTATGTCCAGCCCATGCCGCGCAAGAACGACCGCGAGAAGGCCGCGCGCCGCGCCCTGCACAACTACCAGCCCGGCCTCATCGATTCGCTGTTCAACAACGGCAAGGACCGCCGCCGCGAGCTGGTGGCCCGGGTGCTGTCCGCCGCCAAGGCCGACCTGGAGGAATTCGAGAAGGGCAAGCGCCAGGCCGAGGCGCACAATACCGACGTGGCCGTGGCCTCCGGCGTGCTGGCCCTGGACCTCACCGCCATCGAAAGCACCCTGAGGGCCAACCTGGACTTTCCGGCCCTGCGCGCGGCCCTGGAGGGCTTCGCCATCACCCAGCCCAGCCCGGGCAGGTTCATCGTCTATATCGACGCCATGGAGCTGGACGCCATTCCGGACGAGGCTTGTGTCCTGGCGCCCGGCGGCCAGCGCGCGGCCTATGTGGCCCTGCCGCCGGCCAATGTGCAGGAAATGCACCTGTCCAATGTCTGCTCGATCAGCCTGCGGGTCGGGGTCGAGGTGCTGTCGGTCATCGGGGTGGACAGCGTCGAGGTGGTCACCCGCTGCCACCTGCCCACCGCTGACGGCCGCGACACCCAGCAGCACCCGGTCCTCTACGTGAAGCTGCCCCATGCCGCCCTGTCGCGCATGGACCTGCGCAAATTGGAGCCGGTCTCCACCGTGACCGCCCTGCGTGGGCGCCTGGACTGGGAAACGGGACGCGGCTTCGCCCCCATTCCGATCGATGATCTGAAACTGACCCAGCGGGCCGTGCCGCCGACCGCGCCCGCCTCGACCCAGGGCGCCGCCCCGGCGGCTCCGGGTCTGGCGCAGGCTCAGGCGCTCGCCCGCGCTCAGGCGCAAGCCCAGGCAAAGACTCCGGGCGCGGCCGCGCGGCCGCCGATCACCCGGGCTGCGATCTGATCAGCTTTTCCAGCGCAGGGTCACCTCTTCGACGGGGTTCCTGAAGGCCCGTTCCTCGCGGCGGCTGGCGGCCCATTCGCGCTTCAGCTGCTGATACCACTTGGCCTGCTTGTCGGCGTCGTCGATCCACAACAGGCTGGTGTCGTATTTCAGCCCCTCGTTCTGCAGGTTCACCATGTCGCCGTCCTGGCGCAGGAACACGCGGATCATGTGCTTGAACCAGGGGCGCAGGACGCTGGCCGCCCAGTGGTCGGTCCAGACGATCTGGGTGATGCGGGTGCGCTTGTCGTTGACAGGCGTCAGGCAGGTCAGGGCCAGGACCTGGCGCTGGCCCACCGCCACATGCTCCCAGCGCTGGCCGGGCAGGCGGAAGGTGATCTCCGTCAGGGGCTCGCCGCCCAGCAGCGTGTAAAGCCGGTTGCTCTTCGACGGCGCGTGCCGGGTCATGACGAAGCCGCGCTCCGAGGGCGCGAAGGCCTTGGCCTTGTCGTGCTGGCCCTTCTTCTTGCGCGACCACCACTGGCCGTGGACGTAGGGCGCATGGGTCGGATCCATCAGCCCGACCACCGCATGGTCCATGTGGGCGTCGAAATCCATGTGGTCGACGAACTTCGGCGCGCCGCCCACCGCGCCCTCGAACACCGGCGGCGGCTCCGGCGGTTCGCCATCGAAGCGCGGGTCCGACGAGACCCAGATCCAGACCATCCCCTGGCTCTCCACCGTGGGATAGCGCCGGACACGGACGCGGCTGACATCCATCTCCTGGCCGTCCACCAGGGACGGAATGGCCGAACAGACCCCGTCGGTCCCGAACCGCCAGCCGTGATAGGGGCATTCGACGCTGGGCCGGCCATCGTCCTCAGCTGTCAGCCGGCCGGCCGAGAACGGCGCGGCCCGGTGAGGGCAGATGTCGCGGATGGCGAAGGGCTCGCCCTTGCGGTCGCGGGCCAGCAGCACCGGCTCGCCCAGGATCTCATAGCGCTGCAGCTTGCCGGGCTTCAGGTCGCTGGCGAGGGCGGCGAAATACCAGATGTCGCGCAGGAACCCCTGGCCGAACTTGGTCTCGGCCTCGGCGCGGGCGGGCTTGGCGTTTCCGTCGGGCATGGGGCTGTTTTAACTCTCGAAGCCAGGGCGGCATAGTCCATTGGCGGATCGTGGTTCGGTCACGCCTTGACCTGGAGCAAGCCTCGCGGGGTTAGAGGGGCAGGATGCACACCGCGTATGGCCCCAACTCCAGCGCGCCATCCTTCAGGACCGCGTCGCCCGCCACCGCGCCGGCCGCCCAGGCGGACTTCAGCTCCGGCGCCTCGAACCGCACCGCTGTCTCGCCCATGTTGAATACGCAGAGCACGCGCTCAGCCTCGGCTGTGCGGGTGAAGGCCAGCACCTGACCGGGCGCGTCCAGCATGGCGATCTCGCCGCGGGTCAGGGCCTCGGAGCCCTTGCGCAGGGCGATCATCGCCCGGCTGAACGCGAGGTACGAGCCACGGTCCGCCTCCTGGGCCGCCACGGTCAGGTCGGCGTGCTCCGGCGCCGAGGGCAGCCAGGGCTTGGCGGTGGAAAAGCCGAGGTTCTCGCCGGGCGCCCAGGGCATGGGGGTGCGGCTGCCGTCCCGGCCCTTGGCGATCGGCCAGTAGAGGTCGCCGACGGGATCGCGGATCTCCTCGCGGGTCAGGCTCTGGGCCTCGGGCAGGCCGAGTTCTTCGCCCTGGTACAGGAGCACCGCGCCCTTGAGCGTCATCAACAGCGCCAGCATCAGGCGGGTGATCTCAGGCCCGCCGCCGAACCGGGTCGCGGTGCGCGGGATGTCGTGGTTGCAGAAGCTGATGCACGGCCAGTGGCCCGGATGGCGGGCCAGGGTCTCGAAGTGGTCGCGGAAGATCTGCGGGTTCAGCTTGCGGGCGTGCAGCAGGACGAAGGTGTAGGCCGAGTGCAGGCCGTCGTCCGGCGTGCAATAGGCCCCGCAGCGCTCCTCTTCCTCGGAGAACTCCCCGAACACGAAGCGCTCGCCGCGGCCGTCGGCGTTGTGCGCGTCCACCCGGCGACGGATCTCGTCCAGCAGCGGGATGTTCTCGGCCAGGTTGGAATCATAGAGGTGCCGCTGCATCTCGCTGGCGTGCGCCCAGTGATGGCGGGTGCGCTCCGCGGGCGGCACCGCCGGGTTCGGCGTCAGCTTGGCGTCGTGCAGGAAGGTGCCGGCCACGTCCAGGCGGAAGCCGTCGATCCCCTTGGACAGCCAGAAGTCCAGCACCGACAGGGCGGCTTCCTTGGCGTCGGGGTTGATCCAGGACAGCTTGGGCTGCTGGCGCAGGAACTTGTGGTGATAGTGCTGGCGCCTGGCCGGCTGGTAGGCCCAGGCCGGGCCGCCGAACACCGACAGCCAGTTGTTGGGCGCCGTGCCATCAGGGCCGGGATCGGCCCAGACGTACCAGTCGGCCTTGGGGCCGTCGGGTCCGCCGTCGCGGCTTTCCGCGAACCAGGCGTGCTCGTCGCTGGTGTGGGCCAGGACCTCGTCGAGCATGACCTTCAGGCCGCGGCCGTGGGCGGCGTCCACCAGGGCGGTCAGGTCGTCGAGGGTTCCGTAGTCGGGATGGACGCCCTCGTAGTCAGAGACGTCATAGCCCCAGTCACGATTGGGCGAAGGGTGGATCGGCGACAGCCAGATCGCGTCCACCCCCAGGCTCTGGATGTAGTCGAGCTTGGCCAGGACGCCCTTCAGGTCGCCGTGGCCGTCCCCATCCGCATCAAAGAAGCTGCGGACATAGATGTGATAGACGACCGCGCCTTTCCACCAGGGCGCGGCCGACATCGGATCAGGCCTCGGAGGCGCTGGAGATCACGCGGGAGACCAGGCCATAGGCCACGGCGTCTTCCGCACCGATCCAGAAGTTGCGCTGGGTGTCCTTGACGATCTTCTCGTAGGGCTGGCCCGTCTCCTTGGAGATCATGCGGTTGACGCGCTCACGCATCTTCACAATCTCCTCGGCCTCGATCTGGATGTCCGAGGCCTGGCCGCGCACGCCGCCGGACGGCTGGTGCAGCAGGAAGCGGGTGTTGGGCAGGCAGAGCCGGTTTTCCTTGGCCGCGCCCAGATAGATGTGCGCGCCGGCGCTGGCGACCCAGCCGGTGCCGATCATCTTCACCCGCGGACCGCAGTAGCGGATCATGTCGTGGATGGTGTCGCCGCTTTCGACGTGGCCGCCGGGCGAGTTGATGATCACCTTGATGTCGTCGCTGCTCTCGTTGGCCAGAGCCAGCAGTTGAGCCGTGACGCGCTCGGCGAGCCGCATGTTGATCTCACCGAAGATCAGCACCGTGCGCGACTTGAACAGGGCGTTCTGCACCGGGCCCGCCGTCATCGGCATGTCGGGCTTGCGGTCGTCCCCGTCCTCGTCTTCGTCCAGACGCCAGTCGTGCATGATCTCGAAACTCCGTGTGTCTTGCCAACCGAACCTGATGTGCGCCGACCCCAATCGCAAGGGGGCAGCCGGTCGCGGTCACGCCGGTCTTTTAGTGGATGATCCTTTTCAAGTTGTCGACGGCCGCGAACATCTCTCGCGGCGGCTTCTGGCGACTGCGGCTTGCGAAGGCGGCCTCCAGACCATGAAATGGGCCCACGCCCCGGAGAGCCCATGGCCTATCGCGTTCCCCGCCATCCCAAGGTCAAGGACCACGCCAGCCGCCAGACCTTCCTGGCGCGCGTCGTGGGCCTGGTGCTGTTGTGGGCCCTGGTGGCGGTGATCGCCCTGGTCGGCGACCGGGCCATCGCGCCCCAGCACCTGCCCTGGAAACCCTTGCGGGTGATCGATCCTGTCGGCCTGGCCACCAAGGCCAAGGCGGCGCGCACCGGGGCTGACCCGCTGGCCTGCCGCCAGGCCCTGGGCCAGGGCGGGGTCGCCTTCACCGCCGCCCCGCCCACCACCGGCGACTGCAAGGTCAGCGACGCCCTGATCCTGACCTCGGGCCTGGCGCCGCTGAAGCCCGCGGAAGCCGCCCTGTCCTGCAAGGAGGCCCTGGCCCTGACCATCTGGGAGCGCCAGGTGGTGCAGCCGGCGGCGATTGAGGTCCTGGGCCAGGCGGTGGTCGGCCTGGACCACTATGGCAGCTTCGCCTGCCGCCGGATCTATGGCCGGCCGGAAGGCCCTTTGAGCGAGCACGCCAGCGCCAACGCCCTGGATCTGGCCGGCTTCCGCCTGGCCGACGGCTCCAGCGTCAGCATAGCCGGCGACTGGAAGGACCAGGGCGCGAAGGGCGTCTTCCTACGCCGGGTGCGCGACGGCGGCTGCAAGGTCTTCGTCACCGTCCTGTCGCCGGACTACAATGTCGAGCACGCCGATCACCTGCACCTGGACATGGGCGGGTGGCCGTCGTGCAACTGACCTAGCCGACCGTCTCGGCGGCGAGGGCGGCGACAGCGCTGCGGGCCTGGCGACGGGCGCGGACGCCTTCAGCCAGGTTGTCCAGCACCGCCTCCGAGGTCGCCCAGTCGATGCAGCCGTCGGTGATTGACTGGCCATAGGTCAGGGCTTGGCCGGGAACCAGGTCCTGGCGGCCGGCCACCAGGTGGCTTTCCACCATCACCCCGATGATCCGGGTGTCGCCGCCGGCCACCTGGGCGGAGACGTCCTCGATGACCTTGGGCTGGTTGGCGGGGTTCTTGGAGCTGTTGGCGTGGCTGGCGTCGATCATCACGACCGGCTTCAGGCCTTGCGCGGCGATCTCGCCGCAGGCGGCGGCGACGTTGAGGGCGTCATAGTTGGGGGCCCGGCCGCCACGCAGCACCACGTGGCAGTCGCCGTTGCCGCTGGTGGCGGCGATGGCCGAGCGCCCGTCCTTGGTCACCGCCAGGAAATGGTGCGGCTGGCTGGCGGCCTTGATGGCGTCGATGGCGATACGGATATTGCCGTCCGTGCCGTTCTTGAAGCCCACGGGACAGGACAGGCCGGAGGCCAGCTCGCGGTGCACCTGGCTCTCGGTCGTCCGCGCGCCGATCGCGCCCCAGCCAACCAGGTCGGCCAGATACTGAGGCGTGATCACGTCCAGGAACTCGCAGGCCGCCGGCACGCCCATGTCGTTGACCTCAAGCAACAGGCCGCGGGCCAGGCGCAGGCCCTCTTCGATGCGGAAGCTGTTGTCCAGGCGCGGGTCGTTGATCAGCCCCTTCCAGCCCACCGTCGTGCGCGGCTTCTCGAAATAGACCCGCATGATGATTTCCAGGTCCGCCGCATGGCGCTTGCGGGCCTGCGCGATCAGCCGGGCGTATTCCAGGGCGGCCTTGGGGTCGTGGATCGAGCAGGGGCCGATCACCACCACCAGGCGGTCGTCGTCGCCGCGCAGGATGTCGTGCACGGCGGCGCGGGCCTCGCGCACGGTGGCGCCGGCCGTCTCGGTGGTCGGATGCTCGGCCATCACCTCGGCGGGCGTGGGCAGCTCGCGCAGGGTGCGGATGCGAAGGTCGTCAGTGGTCTCAGAGGTCATGTTGCGGGTCTTCCTGGGCGGGGAGCCAGGTCCGGCGGCAACAAAAAAGCCGCCAGAAGCTGGCGGCTGGTCGGGTGTCTGTCAGGACGTGATCACGTCAAACGAACCCCTTCCTCCGCCAGCGGCGTCGGAAAGCTAAAGTACCAATAGGAATATTGGGCGGCGAGGTTCATCACCCGCACAGTACCGCAGCCCCAGCCCAAGAGTCACCCCGGCCGGTTCAATTGGGCGAAAACAGCCCGCATTTCGCTGAAGCGCGCCAAGGACTTGCCGCGAACCCAGGTCTTTCGGGGAAGGCCTTCACCACATGCTGGCGGCGGCGCGGCCAGGCCATTCAGCGTCATAGGCCGCCCCGCCCACCTCGCCGGCGCTGGCGGCGGCCAGCATGTCCCCCGCCGTGGGCAGGCTGTCGGGGTCGATGAAGCTGGCCGGATCCCACACCCGGCCCCGCATCAGGGCCCGCGCGCACTGGAAGTAGACGGCGTCGATGGCGACCAGGGCGACGCACCGGGGCAGCTTGCCCTCCATACGGAAGGCCTCCAGCAGCCCAGGCTCGGTCTCCAGAACCGCCCGGCCATTGACCCGCAGCGTGGTGTTCGAGCCGGGGATCATGAACATCAGCGCCACCCGAGGGTCGCGGATGATGTTGCGCAGGGAGTCGCAGCGATTGTTGCCCCGCCGGTCGGGCAGGGCCAGGGTGCGGTCGTCCATCACCCGCACCACCTGGCCGGCGTCCCCGCGCGGACTGCAGTCCAGGCCCTCCGGCCCCACAGTCGCCAGGGCGCAGAACGGCGAGGCCTCGATATAGGCCCGGTACTCCGGGATCAGGTGATCCAGCTCCTTGACCGTCGAGGCAGGCCCCGGCGCGCCATAGAGGGCCTCAAGCGCTTCGACGGTGGTCAGGCGGGTCATGGCGGATCCTCCGTAGGGGTGAGCTTGGCAGGATTTCGCCCGCGCCTGAAGAGGCCCGCCGCCAGGGGCGGGGCGGCGATGGCCAGGGGCAGCAGGTAGAAGAAGATCCGATAGGCCAGCATGGCCGCCGTCAGGTTGGCGCGGTCCACCTGAGGCAGGAGGGCGACCAGGGCGCCTTCGAACACCCCCAGCCCGCCCGGCACGCCGGAGAACAGTCCCGCCGCCATGGCGGTCAGGTAGGCCCCGGCGAAGTTGGCCAGGGGCGGCGGCTCGCCGGGCAGGACCAGCCACATCAGCACCGCCGCCAGGATCACGTCGGTCAGCCCGAAGCCGAACTGGGTGAGGCCAAGCCAGAGCGGCGGCAGGGAGAGCTCATGGCCGAACAGCACCAGCCGACCCCGGACCAGGGCGCAGGCCGCCAGATAGGCGAAGGGCCCGGCCACCAGCAGCCCGCCCAACAGGCGCAACGGTCCGGCCGGCGCATGCAGGACGGCGAAGGCCTCCGGCGGCGCGACCAGGAAACTCAGGCCCGCCAGGGCCGCCAGCCCCAGGCCGAAGGAGACCGCCGCATAGACCGTCACCACCGCAGACTGGGCCACGCTCACCCCCTCGCGCGCCAGCATGCCGACCCTGACCGCGCCGCCGACCAGAGCGGCCATGCCCAGGCTGTTGGCCAGGGCGTGAGCGACAAAGGAGGTCCAGATCCCCCGCCCCCAACTGACCTTCGAGCCCAGCCAACGCAGGGCGATCTGCTCATTGACGCCCAGCAGCCCATAGCCGGCCAGGGACAGGACCGCCGCGGCGACAAGGCGCGCGGGCGTCAGGCTGGCCGCCGCCGCCGCGATCCGGGCCGGGGGCAGCTCATGCAGCTCGCGCCACAGCACCCAGGCCGCCGCCGACAGCAAGAGGGCGGGGATAAGGATGTTGACCAGGGCTTTCGGCGGCTTCGCCATAGGGGTCTCCGGCCCGGGGCGGCCCGGCCTGTTGTCGGCATCAGAGGTCGGTTCGGCGCCGACGGGCAAGGGCGAAGGGTGCGGGCGGGCCGCCGCTGCCCGCTTGACGCCACGTCCGGCGGCGCGGCAAATGCGGCTACAAATTCAAACAACCGTTTTAGGGGGGCTGCGGCCATGGGCCAACTGTTCGATCTGACCGGCAAGGTCGCCATCATCACCGGCTCGTCCCGGGGCATCGGCAAGGCCACCGCCGAGCGTATGGCCGAGCACGGCGCCAAGGTGGTGATCTCCTCGCGCAAGGCCGGCCCCTGCGAAGAGGTCCGCGACGCCATCAACGCCAAGCATCCCGGCGCGGCCATCGCCGTCCCGGCCAATATCTCGTCCAAGGACGACCTGCAGAAGCTGGTGGACGAGACCCGCAAGGCCTTCGGCAAGGTGGACATCGTGGTCTGCAACGCCGCCTCCAACCCGTTCTACGGGCCGATGAGCGAGATCGGCGACGACGCCTTCCGCAAGATCCTCGAGAACAACATCATCGCTAACAACTGGCTGATCAACATGGTCGCGCCCGAGATGCGCGAGCGTAAGGACGGCGCGGTGGTGATCATCTCGTCCATCGCCGGCCTGCGCGGCAACAGCGTCATCGGCGCCTATGCGATCTCCAAGGCCGCGGACATGCAGCTGGCCCGCAACCTCGCCCAGGAGCTCAGCCCCGACAATATCCGGGTCAACTGCATCGCGCCGGGCCTGGTGAAGACTGATTTCGCCAAGGCCCTGTGGGACACGCCCGCAGGTGAGGCCCGCGCCAGCTCCGGCACGCCCCTGCGCCGCCTGGGCGAGCCTGACGACATCGCCGGCGCGGCGGTGTTCCTGGCCTCCAAAGCCGGCTCCTGGATGACCGGCCAGACCATCGTCATCGACGGCGGCTCGACGAGCTGAGGCGGTTCAGCTCGCGGCGCGGGACAGCTCCCGCGCCCGGGCCAGCCGCTCGATCCCGGCGTCCAGGGTCTCGTCGCGCTTGGCGAAGCACAGGCGCATGATGGTGGTCACCGGCTCCTCCTCGTAGAGGGCCGAGACGGGGATGGCGGCGACGCCGGCCTCCTTCACGGCTCTCAGGCAAAAGGCCCGGTCCGGCTCCATCACGCCGGAGGCCGGCAGGTCCACGTTCAGGAAATAGGTCCCCGACGAGGGCAGGACGACAAAGCCCTCCCGCGTCAGGCCCGCCGCCAACCGGTCCCGTGACCGCTGCAGGTCGCGGGGCATGGCGCTGAACCACTGGCCGGGATTGTCCAGGCCATAGGCCACCGCGCCCTGCAGGTTCGGCGGGGTGGTGAAGGTCAGGAACTGGTGGGCCCGCGACAGGCCGTGGGTCAGAGCCGGCGCCGCCATCAGGAAGCCGACCTTCCAGCCGGTCAGGCCGAACATCTTGCCGGCCGAGCCCACCTTCACCGTCCGCTCGCGCATGCCGGGCAGGGCCATCAACGGCGTATGGGTCAGGCCGTCGAACACCACCTGTTCCCAGACCTCGTCGCAGATGGCGATCAGGTCCCGCTCCACGCAGATCTGCGCCAGCAGGGCCAGGTCTTCCGCCGAGGCCACCGTGCCGGCCGGATTGAGCGGGTTGTTCAGGACGACCAGACGGGTCTTCTCGCTCAGCTGCGCCTCGATCATCGCCCGGTCAAAGCGCCAGTGCGGCGGCGACAGACGGACCAGCTTGGGCACGCCGCCGGCCCGCCGGATCAGTGGCAGATAGGCGTCATAGACCGGCTGGAACACCACCACCTCATCGCCCGGCTCCACCAGGGCCAGGAAGGCCGCCGCCAGGGCCTCGGTGGCGCCGGAGGTGACGGTGACCTCGCTTCTCCAGTCCAGGTCGAGGCCTTGGGTGCGCTGGTAGTGGGCGGCGACCGCCTGGCGCAGTTCCGGCAGGCCGGCCATGGGCGGGTACTGGTTGTAGCCGTTCAGCACCAGGTCGGCGGCCTTGGCCCGGATCGCCTCCGGACCGGGATCATCGGGAAAGCCCTGGCCCAGATTTATGGCGCCCAGCTCACGCGCGAGGCCGCTCATCTCCTCAAAGACCGTGGTGGGCATGTGGGCGAAGACGGGATGGACCATGGCCCTTGCCTAGCACAGCTTGGGGTCCAAGATGGAGCCATGCGGATCATCGATTTCGAGCCCCGGCACACCGACGCCTGGAAGACCCTCAACGAGGCCTGGATCGCCAAGCACTTCAGCCTCGAGCCCAAGGATCGCGAGGTGCTCGATCATCCCCAGGCCAACATCCTGGACAAGGGCGGCCACATCTTCATGGCCGAGCTGGACGGCGAGCCGGTGGGCTGCGTGGCCCTGCTGCCCCTGGCGGACGGTGGGTTCGAGGTGGGCAAGATGACGGTCAGCGAGGCCGCGCGGGGAACCGGGCTCGGCCGGCGGCTGATGGAGGCCTGCATCGCCAAGGCCAAGGCCCTGGGCGCGCCGCGGCTCTATCTGGAGACCAACGCCAGCCTGGCGCCCGCGCTCAGCCTCTATCGCTCGGTGGGCTTCGTCCACCTGCCGCCCCGGCCCACGCCCTATGCCCGCGCCGATGTGTGGATGGAGCTGAAGCTCTAGGCCAGCTCGCGCAGGGCGTCGTCCAGGGTGCGGCGGGTGACCGGCTTGCCCAGGAAGCCCAGGGGCTGGATCGTCTGCATGGCCTTGCGGAAGTCCTCGGTGATCGAGCCGGAGACAAACAGGGAGCGCACGCCCAGCTCGTCATAGAGCTTGCGCGCCAGCGTGCCGCCATCGGTGTTGCGGGCCAGGCGGATGTCCACAAGGGCCACGTCCGGGCGGCCGACGGCGGCGAGGTCCCAGGCGGTGCAGGCGTCCGCGGCCTCGGCCACCACCTCGTGCCCCATCTCCTCCAGCAAGCCCACCATATCGAGGGCGATGAGCGCATCGTCCTCGACCACCAAGATCCGCATCTTCAACTCCCAGAGCCCTATTCAAAAAGTTAGAGCGTGATGGTCGCCGAAACCGGAATCCACGTTCGGCTATCACGCTCTAGGGAAGACGACGGCCAGGCTGGCGCCGGTCTTCGTCGGCTCGACGACAAGACGGCCCTGCAGCTGCCGCGCCAGGGCGTCGACGGCCCGCAGGCCCAGGCTTGTCCGGCTCCGCGGCGCCAGGCCTGCGGGCAGGCCCGGGCCGTCGTCCGACACGCTTAAGCGATAGTCCCCGCCCTCGGTTCCCAGAACGACGCGGATTCGTCCCGGCCGCCCCGCCGGGCAGCCGTGCTTGAGGGCGTTGGTGACGAGCTCGTTGAGGATCAGGGCCAGGGGCGTCGCCTGGCGGGCGTCCAGCCAGACCGAGATCACCTCGGTCTCCAGGGCGACATCATCGCGGCCGGCGGCCCCGATCAGGTCCCGCGCCAGGGTGCGGGTGTAGAGGCCGGCGTCGAAGTCGCCCTGGTCCTCGCGGACCCGATAGGTCTGCTCATGGGCCCGACCCACCGCCATGATCCGGCCCAGGGTGGTGTCCAGCGCCTGGCGCGTCGCGGGGTCCGTGGCGGCGCGCGCCTGCAATCGCACCAGGCTGGCGACCTGCTGCAGGGCGTTCTTCACCCGGTGGTTCACTTCATCGATCAGCGCAGCCTGATCGTCGAGCCCGGCGCGGGCCGGAGGCTCTGCGCGGTCCGATCCTTGAGGGTCAATCGGATCCGCGCCTGTCATGCCGCCTCGTCTAGTCTTCCTTCGAACGCTTCTTGCGGAACGACGGATTGAGCACTTGTTTCCGCAGCCGGATCGATTTCGGCGTCACTTCGACCAGTTCATCGTCCTCGATGTAGGCGATGGCCTGTTCCAGGGTCATGCGGCGCGGCGGGGTCAGGCGCACGGCCTCGTCCTTGCCGGAGGCCCGCACGTTGGTCAGCTGCTTGGCCTTCATCGGGTTGACGTCCAGGTCGTCGGCGCGGCTGTTCTCGCCGATGATCATGCCCTGGTAGGTCTTTTCGCCGGCGCCCACGAACATCACGCCGCGCTCTTCCAGGTTCCACAGGGCGTAGGCCGCCGTTTCCCCGTCGGAGTTGGAGACCAGCACGCCCTTGCGGCCCTGGTCGATGGGGCCCTTGTAGCCTTCGTAATGGCTGAACACGCGGTTCAGCACGCCGGAGCCGCGGGTGTCGGTCAGGAACTCGCCCTGGTAGCCGATCAGCGACCGCGACGGGGCCATCAGGCTGATCCGGGTCTTGCCGGCGCCGGAGGGGCCCATGTCCTTCAGCTCGGCCTTACGGGCCGACAGCTTCTCGATGACCACGCCGGTGAACTCGTCGTCGACGTCGATCATGACGTCCTCGATGGGCTCCAGCCGCTCACCGGTCTCCTCGTCCTTCTGGAACACCACCCGCGGGCGGCTGATGGAGACTTCGAAGCCCTCGCGGCGCATGCCTTCGATGAGCACGCCCAGCTGCAGTTCGCCGCGGCCGGCCACTTCGAAGGCGTCCTTGTCGGCGCTTTCGGTGACGCGGATGGCGACGTTGGACTCGGCTTCCTTCAAGAGGCGGTCGCGGATCACGCGGCTCTGCACCTTGTCGCCTTCGCGGCCGGCCAGCGGGCTGTCATTGACCGAGACGGTCATGGAGATGGTCGGCGGGTCGATCGGCTGGGCGGGGAGGGCGTCGGTGACCTCCAGGGCGCACAGGGTGTCGGCCACGGTGGCCTTGGACAGGCCCGCGATGGCGACGATGTCGCCGGCCTCGGCGTCGTCGATCGGCTGGCGCTTCAGGCCGCGGAAGGCCAGCACCTTGGTGATGCGGCCGCGTTCGATTTCCTTGCCCTCGCGCGACAGGGCCTTGATCGCCATGCCGGGCACGGCCTTGCCGGACTCGATGCGGCCGGTGAGCAGGCGGCCCAGGAAGGGGTCGCTTTCGATCAGCACCGACAGGATCTGGAAGGGCTCGTCCTTGCGGGCCTCGGCCTTCGGCGGCGGCACGTGGTCGACGATCAGGTCGAACAGCGGGGCCAGGTTGTCGTTGGGCTTGGCCATGTCCAGGGTGGCCCAGCCGTTCTTGCCCGAGGCGTAGATGTGCGGGAAGTCCAGCTGCTCGTCCGTCGCGCCCATGGCGGCGAACAGGTCGAAGGCCTCATTCAGCACCCGGTCGGGATCGGCGTGCGGCCGGTCGACCTTGTTCAGGCACAGGATGGGACGCAGGCCCATCTTCAGCGCCTTGCCCAGCACGAACTTGGTCTGGGGCATGACGCCTTCTTCGGCGTCCACCAGCAGGACGCAGCCGTCCACCATCCCCAGGATCCGCTCCACCTCGCCGCCGAAGTCGGCGTGGCCGGGGGTGTCGATGATGTTGACGCGGGTTTCGCCCGCCTTGCCGCTCCAAAGCACGCTGGTGCACTTGGCCAGGATGGTGATCCCGCGCTCGCGCTCCTGGTCGTTGGAGTCCATGGCGCGCTCCACAGTCGCCTCATTGGCGCGGAAGACGCCGGACTGGGCGAGGAGCTGGTCGACGAGGGTCGTCTTACCGTGGTCGACGTGGGCGATGATGGCGATATTGCGGAGCGACATTTAAATCTTATCTCGGAGAGGGCGCGCGCTTGTAGTTGAGCGCGCAACTTTAGGCCAGCGGCTTATTGGATCTGCGACAGCGGGTCTATGTCGCGCATTGTGCGCCGCAGCATGAAAGCGACGGCCCCCTATCTGCCTTCAAAGGGTTGATTACGCAAGGGAACCGGAATTTTTGGGGCATCTTTTCGCACCTGCGACGTTTTTGCCCTTGTGGTTTTGTGCGCCGCACCGTATATCAGTCCTGTGAGGCGTCGCTGACGCCTCTGCCCTTCCTGGGCGTTTCCTCCCTAATGAACTGGCCGGGCCTTGTGCCCGGCTTTTTTCTTGCGCGCTATCCTGCGGAAGAAGAGCGGAAACCGGTTACCGTCCGGTCAGGCGCCGCGCAGGCCGCTCCAGTCGGCCGCCGCCAGCTCCGCGGTCAGGGCTTCGATATCCGCCTTCAGCCGCGCGAAGCCTGAGGTGAGCTCCAGGGTCGCCTCGTCCAGATAGAGCGCGCGGTTGATCTCGATCTGCAGGGCGTGGGTGCGCCGCTGCGGCCGGCCATAGTGCTCGGTGGTGTAGCCGCCAGCATAGGGGGCGTTGCGCGCCACCCGGTAGCCCATGGCCTCCAGCGCCTTCTCCACGCTGCGCGTCACCACCGGCGAGCACGAGGCGCCGTAGCGGTCGCCCAGCACCATGTCGCAAGGCCCGTCCCGGCCGCCCACCTTCGCCGCCGCCGCCGGCATGGAGTGCCAGTCGATCAGGATCGCCATGCCATGCGCCGCATGCGCCTCGCCCAGCAGTCGGGCCAGGGCGGCGTGATAGGGGCCGTGCGCACCCTCAATCCGCGCCCGCGCCTCGGCGAAGGTCAGCTTGCGGTCATAGATCTCCAGGCCTTCGGAGACCACGCGGGCGATGGCTCCCAGCCCCGCCTGCACCCGCGCCGACCGCGCCCTGGCGAAGTCCGGCAGCTCGTCGGCGAACATGGACGGGTCCAGTTCGAAGGGCTCGCGGTTCACATCTATATAGGCGCGCGCGAGGCGGGCGGTGATCAGGGTGCAGCCAAGCTCCGGCGCGGCGGCCACCAGCTCGTCCACATAGGCGTCTTCCGAACGGCGGATCGCCACCCCGTCCAGGGCGGCGTCCATGTCTTCCGGATAGAGCCGGCCGGAATGGGGCGAGGCGAACACCAGGGGCGTGGGCGGCGGCTGGTCCAACCCGCCGGCGCGCCGGATCTCAAAGGCCGGCTGCGACCAGGCGACCGGGCTGGTGTCCGAATGGGGGGCGGGCTGCCAGCGATTCATCCGCCGCATAAGAGGATCGAAGCCCCGGCCGGTCAAACGGATCGGCGCCGCGCGCCCGCAAAGGTTCATCGCGGGTTTACGTCTGGGGCGCTAAGGTGTGCGGCCTGTTCACTGACGAGCCGAGCCCTCATGCCCCGTATCCTCCTGGCTGAAGACGACGATTCCCTGCGCGGCTTCCTGACCCGCGCCCTGGAGCGCGCCGGCTACGAGGTCACCTCCTGCGCCGACGGCGACGAGGCCGCCGCCGTGCTCGACCAGCCCTGGGACCTGCTGCTCACCGACATCGTCATGCCCGGCATGGACGGTATCGAGGTGGCCCGCCTGGCCGCCCAGAAGCATCCGGGTCTGCGCATCATGTTCATCACCGGCTTCGCCGCCGTCGCCCTGGCCGCCGGCGAAAGCGGCCCGCCCGGCGCCAAGGTCCTGTCCAAGCCCATCCACCTGCGCGAGATCGTGACCGAGGTGGAAAAGATGATGGCGGCGGCCTGAAAAGAGCGGTCTTCCCCGCTTGCCTAAGGGGTTAGGCGCCGTTATACACCCCGCCTCTCGTTCCCCTCGGGGATCCGGTCGGACGCGTAGCTCAGCGGGAGAGCACTACGTTGACATCGTAGGGGTCACAGGTTCAATCCCTGTCGCGTCCACCATTCCCCGCCCTCGGGGACGACCCATTTCCCGACAATCTGCCGCCGCCGCATCTGCCCTTACGGCATGATTCTGCGCGCGATCTAGCGAGGTCGAACAGCCCCGCACCCCTTGTCCGGCCTGGATTTGCCCAGCTTCTGGGCGATCCTGGGTTAGCGTTGATAACTAATCGCAGAACACTGTTGCGCGAACGCTGCACTTTCACAGCTTTGCTTCACCCTTGTAACAAAACGCTTCGCGGCCCTACGTAAGTCGCGGTCTCCTTTGACTCCCACGGCCCGACCCCTCGCGTCAGATCGAGTGCGGCGGAGCCGAGGAAGGGGAGGAAACCTTCAATGTCCAAGCACAAGTTCCTGTGCGGCGGCTCCGTTCTGGCCGTCGCGCTCGCCCTCGGAGGCTCCGCCTTCGCCCAGGGCTCGACCACCGTCGAGGAGGTGGTGGTCACCGGCTCCTTCATCGCCGGCACCCCGGAAGACGCCGCCCTGCCGGTGGACGTCATCTCGCAGCAAGACCTGGAAAAGCAGGGCGCGCCCACCACCCTTGAGCTCCTGAAGACCCTGTCGGTGTCCTCGGGCGTGCTCGGCGACACCAACCAGTTCGACCCCCGCGCCCAGGGCTCGGAAGGCTCCGGCTCGGTCAACCTGCGCGGCCTCGGCGCCCAGCGGACCCTGGTGCTGATCAACGGCCGGCGCATGTCGCCCAACCCGTTCGGCCAGGCCGGCGCCGGCATCGTCGACACCAACATCATCCCCTCGGCCGCTATCGGCCGGGTTGAAGTGCTGAAGGACGGCGCGGCCGCCACCTACGGCTCCGACGCCATCGGCGGCGTCGTGAACTTCATCACCCGCAAGAACCTGGAAGGCCTGGAGGTGGGCGCCAGCTACACCGCCATCGACGGCTCCGACGGCGACTACACCGGCTCGCTGCTCTGGGGCCATTCCTGGGACAACGGCAACATCCTCTTGAGCGCCGGCTACCAGCACCGCTCCAAGCTCGAGGTCACGGCCCGCGACTTCGCCAACAAGTCTTACTTCGCCAACCCGGAAGGCGGCTGGTCGGCGGGTAACGCCGTCGCGCCCTTCGCCCCGATCACCCAGAACCCGGCCACCGGCGGCTGGATCCCGGTCGGCGGCTTCCAGCTCGACAACGGCTGCGCGCGCCTGGGCGGCGTGGCGGTGGGCGGCGCCCTGCCGGCCTGTAACTTCCACTACACCCAGTACGACAACCTGATCGAGACCGAGAACCGCTACCAGCTGTACGGCGAGATCAACGCCGACCTCAGCGACAAGACCAAGCTGCACGTGGAGGCCTTCTATTCGGAGACCGACGTCCCCGACTGGAACACTTCGCCGTCCTACCTGGCCCTGCAGACCTCGACGGCGGCCACGAACCCCAGCGTCGGCACCCTGACCCCGGCCCTGCTCGCCGGCTACTTCGTGCCGCTGTCAAACCCGGGCCTCCAGGCCTACATCACGGCCAATCCGGGCGCGATCCCGGCCAGCGCCACGGCCGTCCACTTCCCCGGCGTGCGCTATCGTCCGTTCTCCTTCGGCGGCAACCCGGCCTTCGACAACGGCCCGTCGGAAGGCACCCGCCACTACAAGGCCTATCGCGTCTCGGGCGGCCTGAAGGGTGAGTTCTCCAACGGGATCGGCTGGGACGTCGCCCTGACCTATGGCCAGGAGCAGGGCGTCCGCAGCGGCTATGACACCATCGTCTCGCGGTTCCAGATGGCGCTGCGCGGCTTTGGCTCGCTCAACAACGACAAGGACGGTTGTACGGCGGCCGAGACGGCGAACTTCACCACAAACGCCGGCAACACCGCCGTCGGGTGCTACTACTTCAACCCCTTCTCCAACGCGGTGGCCAAGAACCAGATCACGGGGGAGACCAATTCGGCCTTCTCCAGCGGCTTGGCCAACAACCCGGAACTGACCCGCTGGTTCTTCCAGCAGTCGCAGACCAAGGCCACCCAGCGCCAGTTCGTCGTCGACGCCGTGCTCAACGGGACCCTGCCCATCGAGCTGAAGGGCGGTTCGGTCGGGTGGGCGGCCGGGGTCCAGGCGCGCCGCAACTCCTACGAGGCGGACTTCGACGCCCTGGGCAACCAGCTGGTCAATCCGTGCGTGGACACCCCGTTCAACGGCTCCACCGGCTGCGCCTCCAAAAACGGCCCGCTGATGTTCCTGGGCGTCTCCAAGCCCCAGGACCTGGATGGTGACATCTATGCGGTGTTCACCGAGTTCAACGCGCCCTTCTCGGATAACTTCTCGGTCCAGCTGGCGGCCCGCTACGAGGACTATGGCCGCAACGGCGGCACCACCTTCAACCCGAAGCTGGCCGCCAAGTGGCAGGTCACCGACTGGCTGGCCTTCCGCGGCTCCACCGGCACCACCTTCCGCGGCCCGCCGCTGACCCAGCTGTCCAACAACTCGGTCACGGCGCTCAGCTTCATCGCCGGCTCGTTCCGGGCCATCGACCTGTTCGGCAACGCCAACCTCGAGCCTGAGACCGCCACCACCTACAGCGCTGGCGCCATCTTCGAAGTGGGCAATTTCAAGGGCAGCGTCGACTACTGGCGGTTCGACTTCGACAACCCGATCATCGCCGAACCCTCGGCCTCGATCGTTTCGAAGATGTTCCCCGGCGGTGCGGCCACCAACTGCGGCGCCGCGGCCTATGCCGGCCTGCAGAGCCGCTTCACCTTCCAGGGCGCCTGCTCCACGGCCACCATCGCCCGGGTCCGCACCCAGTATGTGAACGGCCCGGCGATCAAGACCTCCGGCGTCGACATCCTGGCTGACTATCGCTGGAATGATGTCCTGGGCGGCGACATGCGCTTTGGCGCCTCGGCCACCTACACCATCGAATACAAGATCGACGCCTTCACGGTGGAAGGTCTGGTGGTGGAGAACGCCTTCGACGCCGCCGGCAAGCTGAACTACCAGCTGGCCGCCACCTCCCTGCCGCAGCTCAAGGGCTCGCTGTTCGCGGAATACACCCGCGGCCCGCATAACCTGCGCTGGACCATGAACTATGTGGACTCCTACGACGATCAGCGCGCTTCGATCCTGGCCCCGAACCCGGTCACCGGCGTGGTCAACTCGAACGGCGCCAAGGTCGACAAGTTCATCACCCACGAGCTCGACTACCGGGTGCTGCTGCCGTGGGACACCACGCTGACGGCCTCCATCGACAACGTCTTCGATGCGGAACCGCCCTTCGCCCGCCTGGACCTGAACTATGACCCGTTCACGGCCAGCGCGCTGGGCCGGACCTACAAGATCGGCGTCAAGAAGAGCTTCTAACACCGCGCCCGCCGGCTCTGGCCGGCGGGGCTTTCCGGCCGGCGAAAGCTCGCCGGTCCCGTGCGCCTTGCGCCGCCGGCCTGTCCGGCGGCGTTTTTTCTTTGCAGGCGCCGCAAACATGCAACACTCGTCACGCTGCAGCGCTCCCATTTGGCGGCGGTCTGGTCGGTTTGTTTTTGAGCAAGCCGTATCATCCGGACGCCGGCCGGTTTTCGGCGCGAACGTCGATTTCGCCCAGAAAGACTTGTTACAGAGACGCCAGTGGGCCCCGCGCTGCGGTTTTTTGACAACCCGGTATGATGCGCGCGCGCCGAATTGACCCGTACGTCAAAAAAGGCGGACTGAGGCGGCTCTATTTCGGCGCCGCAACATCCTGCCGCAACGGTATGGCGCTTCTGGACCGGGCGCCGGATGATCAGGCGACTCTGCGGCCACAAGGCTTCCGGCATTTGAACAAGGGCGCCGGCCGCACGAGGGGGAAAGGAAACATAGATGTCAAAAAGCAGATATTTCTGCGGCGGCTCTGCAGTCGCCGTCGCTCTGGCCTTCGCGGGCTCGGCCTTCGCCGCCGAGACCAACGCCAGCGCAACAACGGTCGAAGAGGTGGTGGTCACCGGCTCATTCATCGCCGGCACCTCTGAAAAGGGCGCCCAGCCGGTCGACGTGGTCGGCGCGGCGGAACTGGCCAAGCAGGGCTCGCCGTCCATCGTCCAATTCGTCAAGACGGTGACCTCGGCCCAATCCTCGCTCGGTGAATCCAACCGCTATAACGGCGGCGCGGGTTCGGCCTCCATCAACCTGCGCGGCCTCGGCTCCTCGCGCACCCTGGTGCTGATGAATGGCCACCGCCTGGCCAACTCCACGGCCGCGGCCTTCCAGGGCGGCGGCGCCGACCTGAACGTCATCCCGACGGCGGCCATCGGCCGGATCGAAATCCTGAAGGACGGCGCGGCCGCCACCTACGGCTCGGACGCCATCGCCGGCGTGGTGAACTTCATCACCCGCAAGGACCTCGAAGGCTTCGAGTTCAACGGCAACTACGGCTACATCAAGGACTCCAGCGGCGACTGGGATGCGTCCCTGGCCTATGGACACCAGTTCGACGCCGGCAACGTGCTGTTCACCGCGGGCTACCGCGAACGCGGCCGCCTGGCGGTCGATGACCGCGACTTCGCGCGGGTTCCCTTCGAGTCGGTGTTCTACGGCGGCTGGTCGGGCTCGGCGAGCCCGGGCGTCTATGGCACCCCGTCGGGCGCCACCTTGTTCCGCGACAACGGCTGTAATGAGCTGGGCTCGCAGCTGCTGACCGCGACCCTGAAGCCGACCACGACGGCCGCCGGCAACGCCGCGCTCTGCCGCTACCAGTTCACCCACTTCAACGACCTGGTGAACGAAGAGCATCACTACCAGCTCTACGGCGAAGTGAACTTCCAGCTGTCGGACAACATCGACTTCCACGCCGAAGGCTTCTGGAACCGCTCCGACGTTCCGGATCAGCGGATCTCGCCGGCCAACCTGACCACCCAGTTCCCGACGGCCAACACCTCGGGTTCGACGGCGGCGCCGGGCTATAACAACCAGACCCGCTACTTCGTCCCGGCCAACAACCCAGGCCTGATCGCCCTGCGGACCGCTTGCGCCGCGCCGCTGTCGGCGGCCCAGTGCGCCGCCATGGCCGGCGGCGTCACCACCAGCCAGGCGTCCTGGCGTCTGATCGGCGTCGAAGGTCACCCGACCAATTCTGACGGCGCCGACCACCAGGACATCCAGCGGACCTCCTGGCGGATCTCGGCTGGCCTGAAGGGCAAGTTCACCGAGGGCATGCTCAGCGGGATCAACTGGGACACCAACCTGCTGTTCATGGAAGTGCAGAGCAACGTCGTCACCAACGACCTGCTCGTGAACCGCATCCAGCGGGCCTTCAACGGCCTGGGCGGTCCGAACTGCGACTGGCGCACCGGCACGCCGGGCCAGGGGAACTGCAAGTGGCTGAACCCCTTCTCGAACGGCATCGCCACCAGCGCCATCACCGGGGCCTCGAACCCGTTCTACAACTCGGCCGTGGCGAATGATAAGGCCATGCTGGCCTGGCTGTACGGCTCGTACACCCAGATCTCCACCAACCAGATCATCGTGGCCGACGCCGTCGTGAGCGGCGAGACCCCGATCGCTCTGCCGGGCGGCAACATCGCCTGGGCGGCCGGCGCTCAGTATCGCTATGAGCGCAACGTCGACGACTGGTCCGACCTGGGCGATGTCGGGGCCACGCCCTGCGTCGACTCCATCGACGGCCAGCAAGGCCAGTGCCCGAACCCGGTCGGCCCCTTCATCTTCTTCGGGGCCCAGAAGGACTACGACGTTGACGGTCGCGTCGGCGCCGCCTTCGCCGAGTTCAAGCTGCCGGTGCTGGACAACCTCGAGGTCAATGTGGCGGTCCGTCACGAAGACTTCGGCGGCCAGGTCGGCTCGACCACCAACCCGAAGATCTCGGCCAAGTGGCAGGCCACCGACTGGCTGGCGTTCCGCGCCACCGCCGGCTCGACCTTCCGCGCTCCGCCGCCGACCATCGTCGCGCCGGGCAGCACCAAGGGCGTTCGTCAGCTGGGCGGCACCTACCGCGGCGCGCTGATCGTCAACAACCCGGATCTGCAGCCGGAAACCGCTGACACCCTGAACCTGGGCGTCATTCTGGACCTGGGCAACTTCTCGGCGTCGTTGGACTACTACAAGTTCGACTTCCAGGACGAGCTGATCCAGGAAGACCCGTCGCAGCTCTTCGCGACCCTGGGTCAAGCCGGCGCCTGCGCCAAGCCGGCGCTCGCCGCCCGCTTCGTGTTCGCGAACGGCGTCTGCAGCCAGGCCAACGTGCTGCAGGAGACCATCCGCTGGGTGAACGGTCCGCAGACCAAGACCTCGGGCTTCGACGTCCGGGCTCAGTACGACTTCGACAACGTCTTCGGCATGGACCTGTGGGGCGCTCGCGCCACGGTCGGCGCCGAGGCGTCGATCCTGAAGGAATACAAGCGCGGCGCCGTGACCCTGCTCGAGGACTCCTCGATCACCATCGCGCCTGCGGTGGATCGCGCCGGCCTGCACGACCTGACGGGCGAGTTCTTCTCGTACCCGAAGCTGCGCGCCAACGCCTTCATCAACCTGCGGGCTGACAACTGGAACCTGCGTTACCAGCTGCTGTATCGTGAAGGCACCACCCTGGCCGGTCCGGTCTGCGCGGGCGACGCCAGCGCCGGCCTCACCGCCGACTGCCGGTACAACTACGGCACCGGCACCTATCAGAGCGTTGGCAAGCTGGACGACTACTTCCAGCACGACCTCACTCTGACGGTCGACCTGCCTTGGGATACGACGGTCACCGGTTCGATCCAGAATGTGCTGGATACCGATCCGCCCTTCGCTCAGAGCTTCTACAACTACGACCTGACCAACGGGAACCCGCTGGGCCGCGTCATCAAGCTCGGCGTGAAGAAGCGCTTCTAGGACGACCAGCGCGGCGGCTCTGGTCGCCGCGCAATCCCCTTAAGATCCCTGGCGCCGCCCCCGAAAGGAGGCGGCGCTTTTTTATGCCGGGATCAGGGCCTGGACTTGGCCGGCAGGGCCGCGGCCTCTTCCGGGGTCAGCTTGGTGATCTTGCTCACCTGGCAGCGCTGCGGCCCCGTCGGGCCATTGGTGATGATGGTGGCGTCCAGGGCTGAACAGATCGACGAGCCGGGCCGCGAGAGTAGGGCGATGTCGGTGTTCCAGCGCACATCCGGGCAGGTCCCGAACAGGTCCAGGCGCCAGGTCTCCTTCACGCCCACCTTCACATAGACGGTCTTGTCGTCCGGGGCTGTGAAGCCGTTGACGCTCTGGGTCCAGAAACAGCGGTCCTGCTTGGGCGCGGGGCCAGCCGCCCCGAGGGTGACAAGGGCGCCGGCGGCCAGCGCGCCGGTCAGGATGAACTTTCGCATGAGGCTCAACTCCTATTTGGCTTTCGGTGGCCTCGGCCGCCCCGCCGAGGAGCGGTGAGACTAGGCCGGGGTCGCGTCGGAAATACGGCCCCGCCGCGCCGCCCGGATGCGGAACCGCTCCGGCTCCACCAGGGCGGACAGATGGTGGGGCAGGGGCGAGGGCGAATGCGCGATCCTCGCCGCCACATGTTCGGCCAGCAAGGGGGCCATGGCCAGGCCCCGTGAGCCGAACCCGCCCAGCGCGTAGAGACCCGGGGCCAGGGCGCCCGCCAGGGGCAGGCGGTCCTGGGTGGCCGCCCTCACGCTCGCCCGACCTTTCAGGCCTCCTGCATCGATCCCGGCCGCCAGCTCAGGGCGACCCTGGGCCAGGGTGGCCAGGTTGCGCCGGTGATCCTCGTCCCGCACCTCGGTCGCGGTGTCGTCCCGGTCGTGAGTGGCCCCGAACAACAGGCCCGCGCCCGTCGGGATCGCATAGCCGCCCCAGGCGCTCGGCCGCACCTGGGCCGGGTCCAGGGTCCAGCTCGCCTGTCCCCTTGTGGGGGTCAGGGTGACCTGCGGCCACAGCCGGGCCAGGTCCGGGCCGTTGGCCAGGATCACCGCGTCGCCGCGCCAGATCTCGAAGCCCTCATTGTCCAGCAGCCGCCAGGCCTCGCCGTCCCGCGCCAGCCCGCCGACCTTTTCGGTCCGCACCTGGGGCGCCCAGGCGGCCAGCACGGCGCGGGGGCTGATCACCCGCGCCCCGGACATCTCCAGGCCTTCGGCGGTGGCGACCATCTCGCCGGGCTCGAACAGGTCGCTGGCGGCGATCTTGGCGAACCGGTCGGTGTCCTTGGCCTCGCCCGCCTGCTGCAGCACCCCGCTCGCGATCACCGCGCCGGGGAGGGCGTCATAGAGGGTCCTGGCCCGCGCCAGGGTCCGCGCCCCCAGCTCCGCCACTGGCCCAAGCCCCGCATCCAGCCGGGGCGTCACCAGGCCGGCCGGATTGCCGGAGGCGCCGGCCCCGGGCGCCTCGCCCTCGAACAGCACCGGCTCCAGCCCCAGCGCCTCAAGCGCCCGCACG